>PYJC01000001.1 GCA_003635255.1 Candidatus Poribacteria bacterium
GGATCATACCGTTCATGATTAAAAGCAGCCCTACCCCTGTAAAAGCCAGTGGTGCCACAAACGGAGCCGTGTAAACAAGGTTCTTGAGGGTTAAATCGGAGAAGAATTCGCTGCCGAGATGAAAAAACATGCCGGAGATGCCGATACAGACAGCACCCCATCCAACACCGAACCGACACCACGCGCTCCACCGTCCTTTTTTCCCAAAAAGTATGACAGCGAGCAGCAGAGACGCACCCAACGAGAAATAGAACGGGATCCATTCTGCTGGATGCGCAAATGCGTTGACGGAGTGCGCTAAAAACACGTCAAGCGCCAAAAAGGCAAGGTTCGCAGTAATGAAAAAGTCGAGCAGTCTGGCAGCCAACCCTTTACGGTTTCGTAGCATCTTCTCTGAGTTCTTGGGCAATTCTTTTCAACTCCGTCATCTTCAACAAAAGCTCATAATTTCCGTGCCACTGGACAAAATCCGCACCGCCCATGAACGCGCCATGTTTTGCGGTCCGACCGTAATAGTGCCACAGATCGAAGTAAAGAAATTCGATGGGTTCATCAAAAGGCGTTTCCGTCAGCAAACCATCTTCACGAAGCGATTTCATCAGCACCACTGCTTCCGAAATTTTACGGTTGGTATCCGCGACAACGCCTTCAGCTTCCTGATAGTAAATCTCTACCTGTGAACTCGCGTGGCATTTTAAGCACGTCTCTTTCATCGCGTCTTGACCTTGTTGATAGGTCGGACGCTTCTCAGAGACCGCCGCAAATAGCCAATACGAGAGTCGTTCGGTCGTATCATGCGTCACATTCAAGCCGTCTAAACCGCTCAAATGGCACGTCACACATGTTGGCACTGTCATATCTGCTGTCGTGAGTGATTTCGGCGGTGCTTTGAGATTCATCTCCGATTTCTGCGCGTTGTAAAGCACGCCGTGCTTGGATTCATGGTAGATTTCAATCTGTGAATGGTCGGGTCCCATGTGGCACTGTCCACAAGTTTCCGGCTCCCGGGCCAGCGCAACCGAACTGGAGTGCCGCGCATGGCAGGCTGTACACGTCCCAATAGAGCCATCCGGATTCGGTTTACCTATATCGTGGCATCCCAAACACCCTACGTCAATAGCACTCTCACCCTCTGCCATCGCCAAAGGATTCACAGGACGTTCCACCGCACCTTTGTGATACCTTTCAGCGAAGGCGATCTGTTCTGCTGTAAAATCTTTCGCACCCAATACCGCTGCCCAAGCCGGTGCCGCGTGTCGGCTACGGAGAAACTGCGAATACTCGGTTGTATGGCACTGGCTACAATTTTTCGCCGTGAGATGCTTCGCGATTGTAAAACTCCGGTGTGCCTGTGTATCCTGATTTTCCACAGCTTTATGGCAGTCCAAGCAACTTACGCCGTGTTTTGCATGCTCGCTCCGTTCATATTGATGGACAACCGCAGCCGTTTCTCGGCGGTGGCACTCAGCGCACTTCCCCATCGCACGCACAAAATCAGCACTCGGCTGATCTACTTCCATTGCTGGGCGTTTCGCATTCAGGATTAGCACAACAGTAATCAGGGCTGTCCCCAAAAATACCGAAATAAAGATAGATTTAAATGACATCATACAAGCGTATTGACTCCAATTATGCCTCTAAGTTCTAATGAGAGGCTTTACCACCAATCACAATCAGAAACACGCTATCTTCGCTGGCATGGACCGAGTGAAGGACATCGCCTGTGAAGGTAACCCCGTCTCCTTGTTCGAGCGTTATCTTGTCAGCACTTGATGTGAATATGATCTTTCCGCCAAGCGTAATGACGACAGCAGCAGCGGGTGCCGGATGCTCCGCCAACGTCGTTCCCGCTTTCATAACGGTCAGAACCAGCGTCAGTTCATCGCCACGTGCTAACGTCAACGAGGCTCGACCTGACGTAGCAAATTCGGCTTCTTCCATGAGATTTTCAGCCATAGCCATAAACGGAAACGCCTTGGTTAATGTCGTATTCAGATCTACGGGCCTATAGGGTCTTTCATAGGATGTATTCATTATTTTCTCCATGATTTGAGCATGAAAACAAGCAGTAGTTGCATTTTATCTAATGTGTAGTGAAATTTAAAGCAGCAAATGTCTCTGACTATTCTATCGTATCACGCCGTCTTTTTCAACCTAATCAGCAGTGCTTATCAGCACCATTCAGTTTTCCATTTTTGTTGCGTCTTTGAGTACCTAAACCCAGTAGGGTTTTTGCAGGGGGTTTTGATAAGGTGCTCCTGGTAATAAATAGCACACCAAGCCGACATCAACGCCAATAATTGGCTAAATGTCTCCTACCCCCCTTACTTCTTTAGAAAGCCCTCTCCAAACTGCGCTTGAAGTTGTGCCAGTATTTTTTTCTTAATATCACTCATCATCTTTTCTGACACTTGTTTGAGTAGATCCCTGCCCATTTGTGTGTCGGGAATACTTTTTCCCAGTTGTGCTTGAAGTTCGGCGTGAACCTTTTTCTCTATGGTATCGAGCATTTTAGGCACAAATTTTTTTAGACTTAATTCTTCAGCCGCTTGTTTAAGTTCTCCGCTACCTTCTTGGGTCATGGGAAATGCTTCTCCTTGTAAACGTTTTCGTGCCCGATGGAGCCGACTATGAACCGTCTTCACGGGCACGTTTAAGAATGTGCCAATCTCTTTAGTCGTCATTTCATCGAGATAGTGGAGCGTCATGACGGTGCGTTCATGCTCCGGAAGTTTTTCCAAAAGATTTTTGATAATTTCATAATGATGCTCACTCGCTTCTGTTTCGCGCTGCTCCGATATATAATTTTTGTAAGAGAGTTTTTCCACTATATCCGTCCGTGTATCCTCCAGCGATCGCATGGCTGGTTTTTGCTTTCGCAGCCAACCGATGCAAAGCCGATCGGCGATGACGTAGAGCCATCCGGCAAACTGATCCGGATTTCTAAGCGTTGAGAGTTTTTTGTATGCCTGAAGGAAGGTGTCTTGTGTAATTTCTTCCGCATGATGAAAATCGTCGATCTTCCGCCACGCGAGAGCGTGAACGCTTCTATAGTATTTTTCAACTAAGGTGGTGAATGCTGTATTGTCGCCCGATAAAATACGGTGAATGAGTTGTGCATCATCTTTTGCCATCAGGATACTCCGTGATTAATCAGTGGTTAGTCACAAATTTTAGAATTACTGAAACACGATGAACAGGCGATGTGAGTAACCTCGCCAGCACCGAAGCGTTCTCCCCTCAGATATCCGATCTGAAAAATTTCAGAAACGCCACACTTGTAAACCCGCCTGTAAAGAAACAGAGCAATAGCAAATCCAGAGCAGCGTGCTGGAGCATCTCCTCCAAAGTCAACGCCGCCAGTGGCGGCGGAGATGGCGGGGACGATATCTCCTCTGTCTCAATCAGTGCTGCGTCTGACATTTTGCTGAACATCTCTGCATCCAGCACCTCATAATAGCGAGTGCCTGTTTGAAAGTAGATATCTCTTTTCATCTGACCGGTTTGTGTGGCATCCGTTGCCAGAAAAATAAAGGAGGACGTAGGCGTGATTCGGGAAAAATTTATGCCGATTTTATCTTGACGTTTTCTTTCTCGCTCATAACGTCTATCGAGTTGTGTTGCGAGATCTCGGTATTTTGACCGCGCCGCCGCCTCAAGAGGGCGCATCTTCTCATTCATTTTGGCGACGAACGCTTCATCTAATCTAAAGAAACCGGTCATTTTCTCTCCCGGCTTAGATTCCTGTATCATTTTTCCCATAATTTTGTTTCTTTCCACTTCAAGAGTAGCACGCAATTCCGATCGTCTCGCTCCTTTTTCCCTATAGACGCTCTCCGCTGTTGAAGTCGGTGCGACGATTTGCGCCGCGAGAAAACCGACACGCGGTAAGATCAGGACAGCAAACACCCAAACGGTAAAAGCGACGATGAGTGCTGTTTTGGAGTTGTCAAAATAAATCGAGATCACTGCCCCGATTCCAAAAAAGACCGCAATGTAAAGCAGTGAGATGCCGATGAGACAGAGGACACGCGGAAAGATATTCGGTTCAGATAGTGGGAAGCCTTGCCAGACGAGCACAAGTAAACCGGTGATTAACGAGACTAAGAACGGTACGATAAATACGAGGTATCCGCCGATGAGTTTGCTCCACAAAAAGATATCGCGTGGAAGGGCGTTAGCGAGATTTATCCGAAGTGTTCCAGTTTCTTTTTCTCCCGTAACAGCATCAAAGGTAAACAAAAGTGCCAGCAGACTAAAGACGGTGCTGACAACGAACACAAAGTCAAGATGCCCTAAAAGAAAGGCGATCGGCGCGGTAGACAGTGCCGCTTCCCCTCTCTGTATGCCGTTGCGCGTCATACCGAGATAACTCGGTAGGGCAGATTCTAAGCCCGTCCCAAACACGCTTAAAGGCGTCGGCTTAAGAATCAATTTGGATACCTCAAGATTCGGATCTGTCCTCTGTTTCTGTAACCAAGGTTGCTCCGCTGGGGCCTTACTGTTTTCGTCTTTGACAGTTTCTTGATAGTCAACTTGGCGTTGGAGATAACGATGGTAATTGATATGAAGATTGAGCGGGATGAGCAGTACGCACATCAAAAGCAATGCTATAAATCGGGCACCCAGAATATGATGCATCATCTCTTTCCGAATTAAGGTTATTAACATTATAGCATCTCCAGTCCACAGAACGTATCATGACATCCAGTAAACATCCACCCTATTCAACAAAAATGCTGTTGGTGTCTCCACAATAACAACCTTATTCTCAAAATCCTCAAGAATCGGCATTTCAAATTGTAGCACATGGTAAAAATTAGACCCACTTCAACAGGGGATGATCCCCTTGATCGTTAAAGACGCGTTTTTGAGTAAAATGCTTGCATAGTAGAAAAAAAATCTACTTTTTCCAGAATTTGCAAGTCCGACGATTAGGATTGAAAACAATATTTTCAGAGCTGGAAGGCATACAACTTGGCATTGTAAAACTGAAATCTGAGCCGAATTGGGTCACCACTTAAATTGGCTAAACCGTTACCCGTTTCCCATTCCACTTGTGCATCTGTTACAGTGGTCCGAATCGGTCTGCTAATGGCGCGTTCACTTCCGGATTTGTCCAGAATCGCCACACGTACTGAACCACCATCCGATATGTCCGCTGTGATACCAACAGATGGCTCATCAAAAGTTAAAGGTTGGGTTGTTATAACGGCTGGCGTATCTGCGGCGACCGGTTCATAGCCTGCCCAACCGTGTGGTCGCAGCGTCGCCAGTGCGAGATAACCGTCGCGCCAATTGAAAAAGTAGCCGTCCCCGGCACCGTAATAGATCCGAATTTCATCGTGAAAAAAAATAGGTGCCGAAGGGAAGATCGTTCCCCAGTCATAAGGCAATGTGCCATAACGCTCGGTTTCCGCGGATGTATGCCCGATAAATGGTGTCTCTTCTGCTATGCGATGCCACTGGACAGTATCTACACTCCAAGCCAACTCAACATGCTGCTTAACATCAATATTGGAATCCTCTGGGTAAACCATGATTCCAAGCAAACCAATGTAGATCCCACACGTCGGGAAAACGATCATATCGTGTGCTTGTAGCAGTGGACTCGAACCTACAAGAACAGTCTCGTCTGGTGTCCACTCCACAAAGTCGGGAGACTCTGTCCGTGTTACGAGACGAACAGAACCCGCATGCTGACGCGTAAAACCGATGTATTTGCCTAACGCCCCCGCCCAAAAAGCGTTGGGATGCGTGCCGTGTGCCTCAACCTCTGGAATCGGAATAGGTTCATCCCAATGTAATCCATCCGGCGAAAACGCTACCGTCATTTGTGGCTCTCCACAGAAAAACATTTTATACCGTTGCGTCGGATCAGTTTCACGGGCATCCTTGAAAACCCCAGCACCATTTACACGACGCATGACAATGTTGTTTTGTTTGCTGCCATCAAATTCAATAAGTCCGAGTTCCGGTTTTTCCCAGTAAATACCGTCTTTCGAGACAGCATAGCAGAGTCCCATCTCCCGACGATTCGGCGTCACATCCATGTAATTCCCAAAATCAGGGTGCCGTTTTTCGGGTGGTGTGTGCGTTACCCGTTCGTCGATAATAAACGGATTATACCAACACTTGTAGAGCTTATCTTCTGAATCGTAGATGACGTTGGCGTAAACATTGTCAAAACGCGGTTCCCACCGTCTATCTTCACCAAAGAGTGGATTCAGTGGATGTTTGGTAATTTCACCAAGCGTCAGTTTTGCCGCGACAACTTCATCAATAACCCGGTCGTCAAGAACAAGATATCGGGTTTCTTGATGTTGCGCACGAATAGTCTGAGATTTAGGCATCTCTATTTCCTGTAACATCAGTATTGAACAGTATTGGTGTGTGGTTATGAGAGTTTATGCCAAGATTGGGTATGGCGAGGTTGGATGAAGTTTAAGAAAACATTTCGGTAATTCTACGTTTTCCCCAGGCCCGGTAGGTTCGGTGTTTTTGCTGGGGTGTTTCCCTCCTAACCGAACCGGACTTCACCAAGAAATTACCGAATTAAAAAATTAATCTTCATGAAACCTCGCCAATGGGAGAGATGACGTTGCACGTGCAATTTTATCAATAGCCGCGTTTTACTTTTGCCCAAGTCGTTGAGAGTTTATCTGCCGGATCAACAGCAAATGTGCCACCGATGTTTTGATTGATTTCTGCTTCGCTGAGTGCTTTATCATAAGCGCGAACGATTGCAAATGATCCGTTGAAAGTCCGACGGCGTTCATCGTAAGAATTCGCTCCGATTGAGATGTCATTTATCGGTAACTTCTTGTCGAACTCAAAACCGGCTTGTTCACTGACCTTTTTACCGTCTTGATACGCGACAATCGACTTACCGCTTGTCCCAACAACCGCGATCCAGGTCCATACACCTTCCGCAAGTTTGAGGTTAAGCGTTTGAACCCCTTGCTTCCCACCCTTGGCATGGATAGAGATGTCGAGATTCTGACCACCGACGATCCAGAGTCGAATCCCCTGCTTGCCTTCTCTCGGGCTATTCTGGAAGCCAGCGAAATGATGCTCCTCAACAAAGAAGTCGCCGTTGCGTCTACAAAGGAACTCTAAAGTCCAATCCTGAAAAAACAGTGGTGTATTTTTCGCTGGCGGACCGCCAAAAGTTTGAAGGGATTCCTTGGTTGTGTAATACTTTACATTCTGTTCGTTGATACCGAGGGCGGGAATTTTAATTGCGCCTTCTTCGAGTGTCGGTGCTTTGTCCGCTTCAAGTAATTCACCACCCTCAGTGCCGAGATTTTTCCAAGCCTTTGGATGCGCAGGATTGTCAGCAGCATTAAGATAGAGAACAGGATCATCAACAACATTCGCAAGTGCAATCATGCCCGCAATTGCGAAGAAAAATATCGTAGTGTAGATTAACATAACAATTTTCATCTAACAGACCTCCTAAAGTAATCTAATAGCAATTCTAATTAATCTTGAATACGCTTCATGTATTCGTCGTGTTTCCCGATCCACACCCAGACGAAAACGCCTGCATCTTCAAGTGCTAAAGCACGATATTGCTGGCTGATTCGTGCAGACCAATATCTACCGACTTTCTTGAAATTCAAGGATGGATGTGTAGGATCCTGTTTCAACATCTCAAATTTCTCGTCAGCGAGTCGTTGAATTTCGGATGGAAGATTTTGATAATATGCCCAAAAATCCCGGCGTGTTTTATAAATCTGTGCACCTACCTGCCTGCAAATCCTCAAGTGCTTCCTCAGCAAGTTGATCTAATTTTCCGGCTTTCACGTCCTCTTCGAGCTGCCTATCCCATGCCTCCCAATCAGCTTCTAAAGTTTCATAAAGTCTATTTTCGAGAGTTTTCAACAACGCCGCTTTCGTATGTTCTTCACATTTCACCTTGGGATACTCTTGTATCCAACCGATCCACCCGTTGCCGTTTTTTTGGAATTGGGCGGTATAGATGTCGCCATAGTCCGGATTCTGGAATTTAACAGTCTGAATTTGTGCCATTTGTGCCTCCTTACGTTAAGTTTGTGTAAACTTATTATAACCAATAGAAATAGTCTTGTCAAATCTTCTGGGTCTGCTTGCGAACGGCAAAACCGCGCCCTATGTATCAACTACCGGGGGAATCTTAGCGGAATGTCCAATGTCTGCGGGAACAAACACTCGGTGTCATTACACGGCTGATAGGTAAGTTTAAGTATGATTGTGGCGTTTTTCCTGTTCGGCACATTCGATTTCTGTTTTAAACGCAGCGGGATCGTAAGGTCTTCTTCATAAACGTTCAAAGGTTCGTCACTAAATTCAAAACGCATCGATCTGCCTTTCGGATATGCTACATCAACGAGTTCTACCGGGGCATTTGCATCTAATTCAACGGTTGTCGGAATCAAATAATCTTGTCCCGTAGGATTGGCGTTGATGTGCCAACCCGCAGCGATTTTGAGTTGAAGTTCCACACTGAAAACTTCATCGCTTTTCCCTTTAATTTTAGCAGTTGCGGTTACCACTGTATCGGATGGTGGTTCTAAATTTTCCGCTGAGGTCAGGTAGTTGTTAAGGGCATAGTGCATATACATAAAGGATGATGGGCTTTGCGCCATGGATTCAGCAAAAGTGCGCAACGTTTTCTCAGCGTAGTGCCGATAATCCGTTCCGAGTACTAACAGGTTCTTGACAGCAACGGCGTTCCCAGACGGAATTGCGGAGTCATAAGGTTTCTTAGTGCGCACAATCAGATGTTTCGCATCCGCCTTCGTGTAAAAAAAACCACCGTTTTTATCGTCCCAGAACTGTTGGATCATCCTATCGGTCAGTGTCTTCGCAGCATCCAACCACTGTTCCTCGCGCGTCGCCTGATATAGCGTGAGCAGACCGCGCACAAAAAAGGCATAATCATCAAGATACGCATCCTGTTTGACGACACCAGCGGTGTAGGTATGCCACAATTCGCCATCGGGTTTTCTCATGGTCTCAAGAACAAATTCGGCAGCTTCTGAGGCTGTGGAGAGATAACGTTCCTCACCAAGCACATGATAACCATAAGCGAGTGCATCTATCATCAACCCGTTCCAGTTAACAATGATTTTGGTATCCAACAACGGATATTCGCGTTCAGTGCGTGCGGTCAGGAGTTTCTCGCGTGCGGTTGCTAAGCCTATTACAGCAGTCTCTGCCGCTGCTCCTTCAGGAACATGGAGAACACTTTTACCCTCAAAATTGGCTCCCTTATTAACACCGTAAATATCACCGAAACTCTCTGCCTCCTTTTGGTTTCCAAGAACCCTCCGAATTTCATCCTGAGTCCAGACGTAATATTTCCCCTCCTCGGCATCCGTTTCAGCGTCCAATGCAGAATAGAACCCACCTTCGGGTGCCGTCATCTCTCGGAAAACAAAACTAAAGATTTCTTCAGCGATGCGTCGGTAACGCGGCGCCTGCGTCAACTGATAAGCCTGCAGATAGATTCTTGCCAGTTGTGCGTTATCGTAAAGCATCTTCTCAAAGTGTGGGATAAGCCATTTTGCGTCAACGGAGTATCGGTGAAATCCACCGCCGATCTGGTCATACATACCACCGTAAGCCATCATATCCAGTGTCCGAGTTACCATTTTCAATAGGGCTTCATCGGAGGTGCGTTCGTATTCGCTTATCAGGAATTCGAGATTCGCAGGACTCGGGAATTTAGGGGCAGTGCCAAATCCACCGTAGGCATGATTATAGGCAGTTCGGAGGTAATCTAACGCTGAAGTCGTGAGGGATCTGTCAAGTGCTCTTGCGTTGAGTGCCGTGAATCCTCTACTGATCGCCATCTCGATCGTTCGCGAGATTTGGTTCGAGGATTCGATGACCTCTGCCGCTCGCGTTACCCACGCTTCATGCACAGCATCAAGGATCGTAGGAAACCCGGGTCTGCCCGGCATATCCGTCGGTGGGAAATAGGTGCCAGCATAAAACGGTTTTAGGTCAGGCGTGAGGAAAACGGAGTTGGGCCAGCCGCCGCGTTGAATTAGTAGTTGCGTCGCGGTCATATAGATTTCATCAAGATCTGGACGTTCTTCTCTGTCAATCTTGATATTGATGAAATTCTTATTCATCATCGCAGCGATTTCAGGGTTTGAGAAGACCTTTCGCTCCATCACGTGGCACCAGTAGCACGTGGAATAACCGACGGAAAGAAAAATCAATTTGTTCTCTTTCTTCGCGAGTGCTATTGCTTCATCGCTCCACGGGTACCAATCTACGGGATTATGCGCGTGGAGTAATAGATAAGGACTGGTTTCATGAATAAGCCGATTCGTCCATTTCCATGAACCGTCTGGATTTTTGAGCGCGGCTTCATCAGCATTTACGATCCAAGCGAGATTGAAAAGGAGCAAACAGATGAGAAACTTCCGTATTGTATTTTTCATGTTGGAAACCTTTATTGTAAGGTGCAACGTGCGATGAATCGCACGACTACAAACCTGAGCAATTTTTTTACAGTTCAATTCGCGTAGGATATTATTATTGAACAAGTGCCTGCTGTGCGAGGGTGCGTCCATGTTCCGTTAAAGCCAGCTGCGTCTCTTCTCGCGAGACACATCGGTTATTCAGCGCGTATTTCACAACTTGATTTGTAAAAACCGGATCCCAACTTAAATGCTCATGGAGGTCTGCAATCGCGGATTCCGCTTCTGCTTCGGGAAGTCCCTCGTGATTAAAGAGATGGATCACCAACATCGCCTGAGCAAACTCCCATTTTTGGCGTGTGTGCCGACGCGCAATAGCGATGAGTCCACGGTTCGGAACCACCAAAAAAACCAATACAAATATAAGGAGTGCCATCGTCGCAATTGCGCCTGCAATAGAGACATCAAAGAGAGAGGCGAGCCAATATCCGCAGACAGCATTTACACTCCCGATAATTGCACTTAGGATGAGCATACGCGAGAGTTTGTCCGTCATGAGATAAGCGGTGGCAGGCGGCCCAGCAATGAGCGCAACAACCAAAATCGAACCGACCGCGTCAAACGCGCCGACAGTCGTTATGGATACCAATGTCATGAGTCCATAGTGAACAAACGTTGGGGCAAATCCTAATGCAGCGGCTAAACTTGCGTCAAACGTCACTAACTTCAACTCTTTGTAAAACACGAGAATGAAAATAAGGTTCAACACAAGTATCGTCCCCATCACATACAAGGCAACGGGACCCAGATCGTATCCGAAAGCCTTCAATCGGTTGAGCGGCGCGATGGCGAGTTCACCGAGAAGCACGGCATCCATATCGAGATGCACATTACCTGCGAACCGAGAGATGAGGATCACACCAATGCTGAAAAGCGCAGGGAACGTCAACCCGATTGCGGCATCCTCTTTCACAAGTTTCGTCCGTTGTAGCAATTCAACGAAAAAGACGGTGAGCACACCCGTCCCCGCAGCGGCAAGAATCAATAGCGGCGATGACAGGCTCTCCGTGAGGAAAAAAGCGAGCACAATGCCTGGAAGAATGGCATGACTAATCGCGTCGCTCATTAAGGTCATCCGTCGTAGTACCAAGAACACGCCAGGCAAAGCACACGCCGCTGCTGTGACAATCGCAATGAGTTGGATGTCAAGATGTTCATGCATCGCTCTTTCTTATTTACTCCTCTGTTGCGATTGTTTCAATAACCCATCCGCTGCTGTTTTCAGACTGCGTCTGTTGCGTCGCTGTCGGATGCGATCCCACACAAGTCCACGGTTTGGCGCAAAAGCAATTGAAATACCTACTACAACCGTTGCACATAGTACAACCGTCGGACCGGTCGGAATGCGAGACGCTGTGCTGCTGATGATCGTTCCGCTCACACCTGCGAATGCCCCAAAACATGCCGCGAGAAACACCATCAGGCGCAATCGGTTCGTCCATTGCCGTGCCGCGACTGCTGGTGCCACGAGCATAGCACTCATTAGGACAGCACCAACCGCTTGTAAGCCGAGGACGATCGCTATAACGAGGAGACTCGTCAGCAAAACATCAAGGGTACGGATCGGTAGCCCTATAGAAGCAGCGAAACCTTCATCAAAAACCAGCAGTTTCAACTCTTTCCAAAATATCAACATAACGATAAGCGCAATACCACCGAGTATACCAATTGTTAGAACATCACGCTCCAAGATTGTCGCCGCTTGTCCGAAAAGGAACGTATCCAATCCAGCCTGATTTGCATTGCCAGTGCGCTGAATCAACGTGTGCAACACCAATCCGAACCCGAAAAAAGTAGATAGAACGATGGCAAGAGCACTATCGTATTTGATGCGCGTCAATCTCACAATACTCATAATCAGCAGCGTGCCTAACCACCCTGCAATAGCTGCGCCGAGTACCAGAATCAGAGGTGTTTTGCTTCCTGTTAACAGAAACGCGATCGCAATACCGGGCAACGCCGCATGTGAGATCGCATCACCGAGAAGGCTCTGTCGGCGCAAGACGGCATAAGTACCGAGAGCACCACTGACAGTGCCAAGTAACGCCGCACCGATAGCAACGATCATGAGTGTATAATCAAGATGGATGAGCGTGCTTAAATTTTCCATTTTTCTAATGGTTACAGGTAACTGATGACTGATAACTGAAAACTGGTGACTATTTCATGAACGCGAGGCGTCCGCCGTAGGTCTCACGTAAATTTTCAGGTGTGAACGTTTCATTAACGGGACCACTGGCAATACGACGAATGTTCAACAGCATCACCCAGTCGAAATAGTCGGTTACAGTTTGCAGATCGTGATGCACCACGACAACCGTTTTGCCGTTTGCTCTAAGTTCTTGAAGAAGTGTTACGATTGCGCGCTCCGTGGTCGCATCTACACCTTGGAAGGGTTCATCCATTAAGTAGATGGTAGCATCTTGAACGAGCGCGCGTGCGAGGAACACACGTTGCTGTTGCCCACCAGAGAGTTGACTAATTTGTCGGGTAGTATATGCCTCCATGCCGACCTTCTCCAGCGCCTGCAAGGCGAGTTCACGATCCTCTTTTCCGGGTCGCCGCACCCATCCGAGCGCACCGTAGCGACCCATCATAACAACATCTAAAACGTTTGTCGGAAAATCCCAATCCACACTGCCTCGCTGTGGGACGTAACCGACGATTCTCCGCTGGACTTCATAGGGTTTGTTGTAAATTAAAACATTGCCAGCCGCAGGACGTACTAACCCTAATATCGCCTTGATTAACGTCGTTTTACCGGCACCGTTCGGACCCACAATTGACAAAAGTACACCGGGTGGCACATCAAGATCAATGTCCCATAGGACGGGTTTGTCTTGATAAGCCACCGTCAAATCGGTTACCGCAATGGCTTTCGGTTCAGACGCTTGCATACCTAATTCTCCTTCGTAGGAGGGGTTTTTAACCCCGATTCCTTTGTAGGAGGGGTTTGTAACCCCGATGCTCCACTCAGTGCCTTCACAATCGTATCAATATTATGGCGAACCATTCCGATATAGGTGCCTTCAGGTGTGCCTTCGTTTCCCATAGCGTCAGAGAAGAGTTCCCCGCCGATCTCCACATTGAACCCTTTCGATTTCACAGCAGCTTTCACAGCTTCAAGGCTTTTCCGTGAGACAGATGACTCGACAAAAATAGCCGGGATACGCCGTTCCGCGATAAAAGTTGCTAACGCTTGGACATCAGCAATACCCGCCTCCGTCGCTGTGCTAATACCTTGTAGACCGCGAACCTCAAATCCATACGCCTTACCGAAGTAGTTAAAAGCATCGTGTGCTGTTACCAACACCCGCTGCGCTGAAGGCACGCGCGCCACCTGTGCTTTCACGTACTGATCGAGTTCTATGAGTTTTGCGAGGTAGCGTTCAGCATTGCTCCGATACATCACAGTATTGTCTGGATCCAATTCGCTCAGCGTATTGCGAACCTTTTCCACCGCTTTCATCCAAAGCCCTACGTCAAACCATAAATGCGGATCATATTGCCCCTCAAATTCTGGTGGCTTTAAGAGTAACGCTCGATCAACCGATTCTGTCACGGCAACGGTCTTCGTATCTCCAGACATCTTAGCGAGGACATCGCCTATTTTCGACTCAAGGTGCAATCCGTTGTAGAAGATCAGGTGGGCAGAACTGAGCCTTTGGACATCCTTAGCAGTCGGTTTATAGAGATGCGGGTCTACCCCAGGTCCCATCATCCCTATTACATCAACGCGATCGCCACCAACGTTTCTAACAATATCCGTAATCATACCGATCGTCGTAACGACGCGGAGTTTATCTACTGTCGATGCATCCGGTTGCTCTTTCGGATCGCATCCAGTTCCTATAAATATCGCTATTAAACACAATGAAATGTATATTCTCTGCATAATCATAATCCTAACTTCCAAAGAAAAAATGTTCTAACAATTCACCGACAAGGTATCCAACGCCCGCAACACCGAGACCGACGACAAACATGTCAATACCGCTCCGAAACAGACCGCGTCCCGTGAAAAGGCTTCGCGCGGCACCGACAGCGAAGTGCGACATCATGGCGAGTGTAAACGAGATCCAAATAGCAGACATGCCTTCAGTAAAGAGAAACGGCGCGACAGGAATGAAAGCACCAATAGCAGTCGCAAGCCCTGTAATCCATCCCTCCTTGAGCGGGGTTGCATAGATTTCTCCAATTTTAAGCTCCGTTTGGATTTTCTCTGCCAGTGCCCGATCTGGATCTGCCATGACCTCTTGGGCAAGTTCTCGTGCCTGCTCCTTTGGTACACCGCGCGCCTCGTAAATGAGTGCGAGTTCATCTTCCTCAATGTCGGGCATGAGGCGTATTTCTTCTCTTTCAACCTCAATTTCGTGTTCATAAACCTCTTGTTCACTCTTTGCGGCAAGGTACCCGGAAGCACCCATAGAGAGCGAGTCCGCGACCGTTCCGACAATACCTGTCACAAGGATTATGGAAACATCCGGTGTCGCAGCGATGACCCCAGCGACTAACCCAAAGTTCGCTGTTAAACCGTCGTTAAACCCGTAAACGATATTGCCGACCATACCCCCAGATTCGGTTTTATGCCACGGTTCACCAACTGTACCCGTCAGTTCCTGTAAACTTTCCGTATGCTGTGCGGATTCCTTGGCTAAAGCGAGTGCTGCCTCTTTCACATCCGTCAATGTACTGTTCCTATGAAGCGTTAAATAGTCCTTGACCTCGCCCGCCTCTTCACCGAGCATCTGTGCAAGTGGGAACGCACTACCAAACTGGCGAGCATACCACGCCATTAAACGCGCTTTCACCGTTGGACGCTGGGTTTTTACGTTTACATTATATGAGGCGAGCATCTCTTGCCAACGCGTTACATGTCGATCTTCCACCTGGGCAAGTTCGTTTAAAATCCTTTTCCGCTCAGCGTCCGGCTCAAGGTCAGCGAAAACGCCATAAAGGAAACTGGCATCAATCTCATCTTGCAAATGCTGCTTCCATACCCTACTGGTTTTAGCGTCTGGCTGAGTCCGTTCTTGTTGTTCCATTTTGATTCCCTTTCACTGGTAGTGAGCGCGCTTTCAAAGCGCGCTTACACATTATCTGGATCTTGTACTTCATCAACGAAAATTTGTTTCGCTACTTCGCGTCCAATCACTACCTGTTGTCCTGCAATATCAATAGTAAATGGACCCTCAAAAGGAGCAACTTCAATCACTCGGAACGCCGTACCGGGATAAAGATTGAAACTTCCGAGATGTCGAAGCAATGCCGAATCGTTGTCGCTCACTTCAGCAACAACACAGGATTGACCGTCCTGCAGGTCTGTCATCGGAACAGATGCCGTTTGCACCACAACGCCGTTTTTATCGGGGATAGGGGCACCGTGTGGGTCGGCAGTTGGATAACCGAGAAACTCATCCATCCGTGCTTCCACGTCTTCCGAGATGACATGCTCCAATTTCTCGGCTTCATCGTGAACGCCATCCCACGGCACGCCGAGTGCTTTGAACAGATAAAGTTCTAATAAACGGTGGTGTCTGATGATTTCGAGCGCAATCGCTTTCCCAGTCTCCGTGAGTGTCACCCCGCGATAGCGTTCGTAACGCACCAGTTTCATCGTCTTCAGTTTTTTGATCATCCCAGTCGCAGATGCGGGTTTCACATCAAGGTACGCCGCTAAAATGCCAGTCGAGACCTTACCGCCTTTTTCCTGTAACTTGTAAATCGACTTGAGATAATCCTCTGCTGCATGTGTAAGCATTGATCTTTCCAATCCGCATGTGAAATGTGCAAAGCATGTAGTCATCACGATGCGGTTATGTGTAGGTGTCACACCTACTCAGTTTTAGGCACTATGTCCCAGAATTATTAGAAATGCCAAGAAACTAATTTAGGCATACCTAAATTATATATTATAGAAATAAAATTGTCAACAAAAAATTACCAAGTCCGGTTGGCGCGGTTTAAAACCGCGCCGGTTCGGTCACTCTCAAAATTCGTTGAATACTTTTATAGGTTGTCCCGATTCAATGGATTCCCAAGCCGCTACACCGACAGCAATAGATTTCGCGCCATCAATCACATTCGGAGACGGTTCCAAATCTTCCTCAAGACACTGCTGGAAATGCCGCATATACCGGATCACCGTCTGTCCGTGTCCATAAACGCTTGTATCTATTTCGGGAGGACAGATCACTTCAAAGGGTTCTCTGGTGGCCATTTTATCGAGCATCAACTTGACATGTCCCTCTTTGTTGTCCGTAAAGTCTCCAATTACCGTTCCTTTACTTCCGAAAATGGAAATCTGTTGCATCGGCATCGGAGGATGGACGACATCGTAAAGCCCCATCGCTCTCGCAATCTGTCCGCTCTTAAACTTCAGGTTGAGAAAGAAATTATTCTTTATCGGGTATTCCGGTGTGAGTAAGCCTTTCGTCCCGTAGGCGTGTACCTCATCTACATCACCGAGCAGACAGCGCAACAGGTCAACAGGATGCACAAGACCCCCGAACATCAAATCTTGCGGTTCATGGAGTCGCCACGGTGTGAAATCGTAGACCTCACGCATATCGTGGACATAATAGGCATCCGCTACCATAATGTCGCCTAAATCGCCATCGTCAAGGAACTGTTTCATCGTCAAAAACTGGAGGTCAAACCGCATGGACTGTCCCACAAGGAATTTGACTTTATGCTCGCGCACCAGATCCACCAGCTGCTGCGCATCGGCTAATTTTGTCACCATCGGTTTTGTGCAGATGACATGTTTACCGGCTTCAATTGCAGCGACGCAATGTTCGGCATGCAAGTGGTCCGGCGAATAGATCGCGACAACAGAAATATCGTCACGCCGCACCAATTCTCGGTAATCCGTTGTCCAAAAATCCACGCCAATTTGGTTGGCATAGTTCTCAAGCACATCCGCCCGCTTCGCGCACATACCACGGAGTTCATATTTCAAGTCCGGCACATCTTTTAACAGGGTTGCAGTTGAACCCATATTCGTGGGATTCATCCCAATAACGCCCAATCCTATAGCCATTTCGTGTCTCCTCTCTGAATCAGTTAACATGATGACATTCTATCACAATTCACTTTTGCTGGCAAATAGGAGATTATTTTCCTATATCTAAGCCAAGTTCCTCTGCCTTTTTGAAATCCGCTTTCGCTTCCCTTTTTTCTCCAAGCAACAGTTTCACAATTGCGCGGTTGTGGTAGGCTTTGGCAAAGTCAGGCTTGAGGCTAACAGTCTTATTGAAATCATCAACTGCGCCAACGTAGTCATCAAGTTTTGCTTTCGCGACACCGAGCGTGTGATAGGCGTAAGGATTTTCCGTGTCTAACTTGATAGCTGACTCCGTATCCGTATCTGTTACTGCTGATTCGTATAGGCTTCGGGCACCTTCCATATTGCCTTTATCGGCTTCAAAATCCGCCAAGCAAATTTTCGTATATCCTCGAATAATGTAAGCATAAGTATCATATTGATCGTAAAGGATCGCCTCATCAAAGTCTTCAATTGCCGCGTGATAGTATTGCTGTGCTTCCGTGATCCGCCCTCGGTTGGTTTCAAGGATACCCAAGGCAACCTTCACCGCCCCACGCTCCGCGTATGACGGAAACTTTGGGTAGATACCGATGGCTTTATCAAAGTCTTCAATTGCTGCACGATAATATTGTTGTGCTACCTCTGAGTTATCCTTGGTAAATTCAGCACGACCAAGAAGCACCTTCACATAGCCGCGCTTGGCATACGCGGGAGTATTCGTCGGGGTAATGCTGATGGCTTTATCAAGATCCTGAATCCCTGCACGATAGTACTGCTGTGCTACTTCTGGAGCCTCTTTGTCAAATTTAGAGTGCCCAAGGAGTATTTTGGCATATCCACGGTTGCTATATTTCATGCTTATTCCTACGTGCATAGGGTTTATCGTATAAAATTTATCAATTGCCTCTATCGCACCGGCATAGTCAGCATTATAGAAGGCACTGGATGCCTGACCGAGGTAACTAAAGGCGCGTATGGTATCTCTCTGCTGCCATTTTGCCAAAGGTTCAACTGTTCCTGACCGGTCGAGTAGTCCTTTGAGGACGTTTGACCCAACGGCATAACCGATAGGACCGTTACCGGCAACATTAATCCCGATAACTTCGCCTTCAGTATTAAGCACAGGACCTCCGCTGTTACCTGCCGGACTATTGGGTGTTACGCGAAGCCACGCCCCGTTAAGCCGCTCCGAAAGGGCGGTAGTCTCCATGATATTAAACCTATCAGCAGGATAGCCTACATAACCTACGCAAAAAACAGTCTCCCCACTGCTAACTGCGTCGCTATTGCCGAGGACAAGCGGTACGCCAGGACCAGATATTTGTAGAATGACAAGATCATTTTGGGTATCAAATGCCGTGACACCCTGAATTGTCCAGTCCGCGTTATCGGTTCTCACGTGTAACGACGCAAGATCAGCATCTGCAATAACGTGAATGTTCGTGGCAATCTTGTCATTTGCTATGAAAAAGCCGCTACTGATCATCGTTGAATTCCCTTCTCCGAAAACCACACGGACGGTAGACGCTTTTACTCTTTCCGTATCTAAGCCTTCAGCCACACCAAAAGGTAGCCCCGGTCCCCTTGGCGTCCCGCGTGACATGGCGTATATTGGATGCAATTCAACCGGATGCACTTCAATACGTTGGGAGGGTTGCGTGCATGAAAGAATTAACCCGAAAGCGAGAAAGTTAAATAAAAATCTACTGATATATTTCATAATTGTTCCTTTCCGTAGTTGGGGTTTCAGCCTCAAATTCGGATATTGCCGATTGTTCTCTAATGTCACGTTAGTTGCAAATCGTCTCAGTTTTCTTGAGAAAACGCGAAATGGATCATTTAGAAGGTTTACTTATCTGAAAACGTTTGCTTTCTTAGCCAATTTTGATGTAATATTGTTAACAGAAAACACGTAGTGGAGGAACAATGACACAAACTGAAACGAAAGACACCGCCAGCTTTGAGACGCTGCAGCGACCTGAATTAAAAAAACGCTACAAATGGATTTTTGAACTCGGTGCAGCGGGTCTTGTCCTTTATTATATCTATAGTGCCGGTTTCGGCAGTGCCAGTGAGCAGTACCACCTCGGTCTTTACCTTCTTCTAACCTTCGCACTCATCGGTATCGTTTACCGATGCCGGAAAAACTCCCCAATATCTCGACCATCCGTGTTGGATTTTCTGCTCATCGTAGGCAGCATTTTTACCATCGGCTACTGGATTGTAGAATATCCGAACCTCGCAAATCGGGCAGGCAATTATAACCAACTCGATATTTTCGTAGGTGCGATTGCGATCCTCATCAGTTTTGAGGTGAGCCGCCGGACCGTCGGTTGGGCACTAACTATCATTGCCGTAGTTGGTATCCTCTACGCACTTTTTGGCAGAGCGATGCCGGATGCGATCGCGCATAAAGGCTTTCCACTCCGTAGGATTATTGAATACTGCTTCTTCAGTCAAGCGGGGGTCTTCGGCATCATGGCGAACGTGATGGCGACTTATGTGATCCTGTTTATCTTCTTCGGGGCGTTCCTGGAGAAATCCGGGGTTGGGCAATTCTTTATCAATCTACCGATGTCGATAGCAGGACGTTCGATAGGGGGTGCAGCGAAAGTTTCAGTCATGACTTCTGGATTTTTCGGATCTGTCGCAGGGAGTGCGATCGCGAATACAGTTGCTACCGGAACATTCACAATCCCTTTGATGAAGCGGACAGGCTTCCGTCCACACGTTGCGGGTGCGGTTGAGGCTTCTGCCTCTGTAGGTGGGCAGTTCTTACCACCGGTGATGGGGGCAGGCGCGTTCCTAATGGCAGAACGGACAGGTTTGCCGTACAGCCAAATCGCGCTCTTATCTATCGTCCCAGCTATCCTCTATTTCTTATCCGTCTGGGTAATGGTGCATTGTGAAGCCAAGAAACAGGGACTTGAACGGATACCAGCATCAGAAATCCCGAAATTCGGATCACTCCTTAAAAGCGGGTGGTATTACCTACTCCCATTGTTGACACTCGTTGGGATCTTGGTCGCTGGCTATACCGCCTACAAAGCGGCGTTTTTCGCGATTCTCGTTACGATCGGTGTGAGTTATTTCCGTCCAGAGACACGGCTGACACCGAAGCGAATTTGGGAAGCGGTGGTAAGTGGCGCAAAAAATTCGCTCGCTATTGGGGGTGCTGTGGGTACGATCGGTATCATCGTCGCTGTTATTGATCTGACAGGTTTAGGACGGATATTCCCAGAGTTAGTACTGACAGTTGCGGGCAGCAACAAGGCGATCGCAATTTTACTGCTCGCGATCGCTTCTCTTGTACTCGGCATGGGGATTCCTGTTACCGCTGCCTATCTGATTACTTCCGAACTGGCTGTACCGATTCTAACGTCCCCGGAGATGGGGATCCCGATCATTGCTGCGCATTTGATCATCTTCTGGCTCAGCCAAGATTCCAATATCACACCACCGGTTGCTTTAGGGGCTTATGCAGGGGCTGCGATCGCGCGCGCCGATCCGTGGAAGACGGGTTGGGCATGCTTCAAGTTCGCGAAACTCCTCTACATCATGCCGTTGTTATTTGCGTATACGCACATCCTATTCACAGAAGGCACACCCGAGCAATACGTACTATCTGTTGTATCTGCTATCGTTGGCACTATTATTTTCTCGATTGTGACGATGGGGCACTTTGTCCGTAAGACACATTGGCATGAGTGGATATTGCTCGCGCTTGCGGCTTTCCTTGCTTATGTCTATAACATCTGGACATTCATTTTGGCGATAGTGCTTGTTGCAGGTGTGTATATTGTCCAGAAACGCTCAGCGTCGTAGGGGATACCTTCATGGACTGTCAACAATTTCTTGAAGTCGTTGTAGGAGTGCTTCCGCTGCTTGACGCGACACCTGTAGATTGAATTGTTCTACTGCTTTTTCAGCACGGAAGGTACTCCCTCGGTAATAACGTAAGAAAACGATGCCTGCCCATAATGCAGCATCTGTATAGTGTCCATCCAACACGGCATCAATGATAAGAAAACCGAGCGCGCTGTTGAGTCCAATTGCATTTAATCCACCCCGCCAATCGCCAGCGTAGACGTGCCCTGCACCGGGAAGGATTTTAGACAAGACGCTCCCAACCTTGACAGATTTCTGTGGCATATTGAGTGCTGAATCAAAGCGTGCGTCGAGTTTTTCATCGGTAGCATAGTCACGGAGGACCTCGCGCGCCGCTTCCCATCGAAATTGGTAAATATAGGTAACCGCTTGCAAGAAAAGTGCGCGACGGTAACGTTGGACAGACGGGTTTCGGAGCATCACTTTAATCAATTCCAACTGCGCAAGATCGTAATTCTGTGTGGCGATGAGTGTCACTGCGAGTTCCAGCTGGTATTCCGATTTTGATTCACTATCCATGGCGTAATGTGTCGCGATACGCAAAGTATTAACGGCCTCTGTCCATAAACTTTGTGCTCTATAGGCGAGTCCGATATTGTAGTAGACTTCACCGACACGCGGATCGTGCGGATGAAAAAAGAGGAAGCGTTTATATTCGGTGATGGCAGCATCATGATTGCCCTGTGCAGTAAAATGTCTGCCGAGGGATAATGGAAGTTCTTCCGCGGCTGCCACAAAACGACAGAAGAGTAAAAGGATACTGAGTAGTAAAAAGGATATAAACTTATTCAAAATCTGATACACTTGATGTCGAGTTTTTAATCTTATTAATAGACATTCAACGCCATGTCATCACCCGCTGCTGCTTTTCGGACGTAAACATCATCGGGAATCATAACGTTCACCTTTTTAGGATATGGCTATGTCCATAGTATATCCCTTTTCAATTGACTTGTCAAAGCATATTCACGAACTTTTCTTTAGACTTATGTGTCTAAAGTGTATAACAAACCTAAACATTGCAGGTCACCTTTGTGTGAACTTGCTGCCTCCACAAAGAAAGAGAATACCGACCATGAAAACAGACACAATCGGACAATCGGGAACCTATGTTAACACACGCATGAAAGCACTCTTTGTCGCACAAGACGATAAACCCGCCACATTAAAAGAAATCAATCTCGCACGCCTCACGCCATTCCAACGAGGATTGCTCGTTACAGACGGAACGGTTACTCGATTCATTGAAGCGTACACGTTCATGCCCGTGGAGGTTGTACTGCTACAACAGACGAAACAAACGCTACCCACCGAAAACATCTGGCTTCAATTGCCTGCCGGTGAAGAAGTTATTTCACGGCAGGTGGTTCTCCAAACCCACTCACCGGATAAATCGCCCTCAACAACGCATACCTACGCAGACTCGCTAATTGTATCAAAGCGTCTGTCGAAATGTATCTTGGACGGATTAGAATTCGATAAACAAGGATTAGGTGGACTTTTACGGCACAGCGGTTTAGAAACTCGACGTGAGCTGCTCTGGTGCGGGATCGAAATCTTAACCGATCTACCGGCTGCTGTTGCACACCTTGAAGGCAAGACGTTTGTGAGTCGGGCTTATCGGGTGTTCTCGGATCAAGAACCGCTTATGCTGATTAATGAGAAGTTTCCACTGTGATAGTTATCAGTTGTCAGTTGTCATGCTTCGCAGCGAGAACAGTTAAGAAGTTTCCTGCGGTCACGACAGAAATAGTAACCGACACAGGAGATTAACTGATAACCGAAAACCGAAAAGTTATAACTGTTCCACTGATAACTGAAAGGTTTTTTGCAGAAAACAAAAACTTGAAGGAATACTTATGTTACGCAAAATTTTAATTACATTTACTATAATGCTCGTGTCGGGGGTACTCACATTTACACTCAATATTTTCGATGCTCCGACCGTTGAGGCAAAAAAAACAGATGGGGTTGCTGAAATCTCTACAAAACCTTCAATCGTAACGCTGGCGACGGCTATGAAAAACTTCCGAGCATCGCTGAGCAGCGAACTTCTTGCCGACGCTTCTTTCCCACTCGGACATAAAGAATTCTATTCTTGGACCAATGTACCACCAGGTAGGGATGAAGATCGAGGTGGTATCCGTTTTGGTGAGTTGTCCATAAATCAATTGACACGCTTTTATGAAGTTTTGCGCGTATTCTTGAGTGACAACGGTTATACCAAAGTTTCTCTCATTACAAAAGACACTGAAAAACATCTCAAGGATATCAGCCCGAGCTTCTGGGCATCAAACCCTTACCATATCGCTCTATTTGGAAACCCAGAGACAGATGGATCGTGGGGATTCCAATTGGACGGTCACCACTTGGCTCTCAATTTCTTGGTACACGGTGATGCCGTCTCCATCGTCCCTGCCCTTATCGGAACTGCACCCGCAACCATTGACGGCACTGTCGTGCTTGAAGATGAAAGAGACAAAGCCTTTGCTTTACTCAATAGTCTTGATGAGAACCAGAAAAAGAAAGCAATTCAGAAAGGGCGTCGCGGACTCCGAGTCGGGGCAGGTAGGTCAACCGATCCGTTCCTAAATCACGATTATTCCGAATTTGTGGGTATCGGCTTGAAGGCTTCGGAGATGAATGCCACTGAAAAAGAACACCTACGAAATCTGATTAAAACCTATGTCTACAATCTTGAAACCGAGTTCGCTAACATCTGGATGGCTGATATCGATGCTGGACTCGACGATACCTATTTCGTCTGGATCGGTGGTACGACACCTAACAATCCGATTTACTATCGTGTTTTCAATCCGGCTGTCTGGATCGAATTTAACAATGAGAGCGGTTTAGACCACATCCATACTATTATCCGCTCGCCTAATGGAAACGATTACGGCATTTTCGCTTTGAATCGCGCTCCAAAGACGCTCTTAGAACACTACACGCTTGAAGATCACCAGAAAATAAGCGATGCGTTATTTGATTATAGTTTCATCCGTCTGCAAGACATAGAAAATATGGAGGCACATTAATGTTAGAGAAAGTTTTAACTGAAGTTGAGGAACAGTGTCGCGCAGAACGAGTGCCGATGCTCGGACCTGACAAGGCGAAACTACTCGCCAGTTGTGTTGAAAAGGCAAAACCGTCCCTGATTGTCGAGTGCGGAACTGCCATCGGATATTCTGGGTTGTGGATATTACGTGTGCTGAAAACTTTAGGCACAGGACGCTTGATAACAGTAGAAATAGAAGAGGTCAACGCACAACGAGCACGCGCAAACTTTGAAAGGGCAGGTGTAGCTGACCTCGTCGATTCACGTATCGGTGATGCTTCAGAAGTCCTCAAAACCATCCAAGAGCCCGTCGATTTCCTGTTCCTTGATAACAACAAAGACGGTTATTATGCCTGTTTCCGAGCCATCGAATCGCAGCTAACCAATCCAGCAACAATTGTCGCTGATAATGTCGGTAGGGCAGAGCAGATGGCGGATTATCTGGAACATGTCCGCTCACATTACGACTCCGAAACGCACTGGTTTGAAAGTCGGCGGCGACCCGGAAGGCGTGACGGTATGGAGGTCAGCATCTATCGCCGTTGATATTAGAGGCGGTACTGAAAGGCAAGGTCTATACCTCACCTTTCATATAGTAATTCCCAAAAAGGAGGCACTCATCTGGAATTTCACACTTCATTTTCTTAAACTTCGCTCTGATTTCTGATCTGTGACTTGACATCACTCCTTAAGTTTGTTATGCTATCCCCCAATTGAACAGTTGATTGAATACAGCGCGGAGGGGACGGAATACCCCATCGTATCATTATTTGACCAAAAAACTCAATTTGGTGGTCGATCTCCATTGTGTAGGAGGAAATTCAATGAAAAAAAACTCAACGTTTCATGTTTTAACTTTTTGTATGGTGTTCTTGGTTTTTAGTGCGCCTTTTGTCGCCCTAGCTCAACAGTTCTCAGGGGAAGCCCAGGCTGCGATAGACCGTGCTAAACGAGATGCCGAGGCATTAACCAATAAGAGGCTTTGGTTTTTTGCTGGCTGTTTCGGCACTTTTTTCGGATACTTGGCGGCTAATACATATCACAGCCCTGTACCTACTGTGGCACTCCTTGGTAAATCGCCAGAATATGTTGCTTTCTATACCGATACGTATGTAACAAAGACACAACAACTTCAATCGGATCAGGCATTAAACGGTTGTATTATTGGAGCAATAGTCCAGTTCGGTATACCTCTTTGTGCGACAGCAGTGAGGTACGCTGATTGAATGTGAAAATCAATTTGATGGTTTGTTCGTAGTGAGAAACCCTTCATCGCCTGTCGTAGTATCACATAAAGCGATTAACTCCCCAAAAACCCTTAATTTTAGACTGGACAAACCACCAGAGGGTTTTGTTTTAAATAGTGATATTAGATTCCACTCGCCCGATTTTTAGAATGTCAAAAACGCCTCCATTGACGCGAAAGAAGGAAACATTCACCTATGATAACACATTTCAATATTGACTTTCATCTCAGACAAGTTACACGAGGGGTCAATTTCTTTCTCCTACTATGGCTGTGCGCGCTAGTCGTTCCACAAGGTGTTAAGGCACAAACGGAGTCAGAGCCCCGCCGCACAGAAACCGAAATATTAAGAGAAAAAATATTGAGTGAGGAAACTAATTCCGACAGTGGGCAGACCGAACGAGAGCTGCCACGTATGTCAGCACACCGGATGTCTGAAGAAATCAAAGTCGATGGAGTGTTGGACGAACCCATTTGGCAAAGCGTGGAGCCGATCCGTCAACTCTACCAAATCCAACCCGACCAAGGTGAACCAGCGACAGAACAGTCCGAAGTACGCATCCTTTACGATGACAAAAAGTTGTACTTCGGATTCATTTTTTTCGATTCGGAAATGGATAAAATCGTCGCTAACGACATGCGTCGGGACTCCCCAGGTTTGCGTTCCAACGATTACGGTTTTCTATTGCTGGATACCTACAACGACCGACGAAATGCCGTTTTTTTCCGATTTACGCCAGTAGGTGGGATGGAAGATACGGCGGTCTCCAACAGTGGTGGGAGTCTCAATACAAGCTGGGATATTGTTTGGGAGTGCCGTTGCAGAATTAATGAAGACAATTGGACAGTAGAAATCGCAATTCCGTTCAACCAACTCCGCTTTGAAAAAAGTGAAGTCATGAGCTGGGGATTAAATTTCGGACGCGAAATCGCACGAAAACGGGAAATTGACGCATGGAATGAGGCACCCAAGACCTACGGTGGACTGGCAAAGTATCGCACCGCCTATTTCGGCACACTTGAAGGGTTAGAGGGAATTTCTCCATCAAAGCAGCTGGAATTGCTACCGTATCTACTGCCCGGAGCAAGTTATACATCGGGAGTTGAGGGAAGTGAAGGTGGCTTGGACCTGGATATTAAGTACGGCGAAGCTCAGATCCATCGTGGCAGCGCGTTCGCGTTTCTTAAGGGGGGCTTGGACCTTAAATACGGCGTAACGCCGAACCTGACTGCTGATTTGACTATTAACACCGATTTCGCCCAAGTCGAAGCGGATCAGGAACAAGTAAACCTCACCCGTTTTAGTCTCTTCTTCCCTGAGCAGCGTCCGTTTTTCTTGGAAGGTGCCAGTATCTTTGATGTCGGGATTCCACGTCCAAGTTTCCGTAGACCACCCCCTTTACTGCTTTTTTACAGCCGTCGTATTGGACTCGCAAAAGGACACGCAATCCCGATCCTCGGCGGCGGCAAAATGACCGGGAAAATTGGATCTTACGATATAGGGGTCCTGAATGTATTGACTAACAAGTTTAAGGATGATGAATTTCAGATAGGTCAACCCCCTGCCGATGAACCACGGACAAATTACTCGGTAATACGCGTGAACCGGGACATCTTAGAGGGTTCAACTGTTGGCGGTATCTTTATCAATAAACAAGATACTGATACATACAATCGTACAGCTGGACTTGACTTTTCTTATCGTCCGACGCGAGAGATTAATATTGATGGGTTATGGTCGCGCACTTTTGAAGCAGATATTCTTGGAAATAGCAATGCCTTCTTTATTGGAGGTGATTGGCGGACGAATCTGTTTCGACTTAACAGCTCATATACAGACATCGGCGAGGATTTCAATCCGGAAGTCGGTTATATTCAACGTAGAGATGTCCGGCGTTTTCGGGGTGGTGGAAGTTATACACCCTGGCCCGACAAATTTGGCATTCGCGAAATTCAGATTGGACCGGAGATCGATCTCGTGCTGACCCAAGCGAATGAGTTAGAAACCCAAGAGATAACTTTTGATACCCAATTTGAATTTGAAACGGGTGACGACATTGGGTTTGAAGTCAAGAATACGACCGAACATTTGGATGCAGGGTTTTACCTTCAAGGAGAGAGAATTCCAGCCGACGATTACAATTTTACAGCGTTTCAGATCTCAATGCGAACGAGCAGCAGTCGGATGCTTGGGGCACAAATACAGGTGGAATTCGGAGAGTTTTATAGCGGCACGAGACGCGGCTTTTTAATAGACGCAACCGCCAGACCCAATGCTAAGCTGAGCATAGAACCGTTCATCGAATTTAATCGAATTACGCTACCTGATGAAGAATTCGACGCTAATGCTTTCGGTGGACGTGTTAGTTATTCCTTCTCAACGACACTCTTCACGAAGTTGTTCACGCAATGGAGCACCGATAGGGATGTGTTCTCCACCAACTTTTTGGTGAACTACATCTATCGTCCCGGCAGCGATTTCTATCTCGTCTTTGACCAAAATTACGACACCCGGGATGGCGGTATCAAGCTGCTCGGTTGGACGGTTGTCGGGAAAATGACATACTGGTGGAATCCGTAACTGATGGGTGGGACTTGCCCCGTATATTATTCTGCTGGCGAAGTTTTAAACCTCGCCAATGTAGAGTGGCTACTGCA
Source organism: Candidatus Poribacteria bacterium (assembly GCA_003635255.1). Taxonomy (GTDB): domain Bacteria; phylum Poribacteria; class WGA-4E; order WGA-4E; family WGA-3G; genus WGA-3G. The sequence goes on from PYJC01000001.1 coordinate 28,377, forward strand.
CCCACGGTCTCGCCTGTTTGATTGAGAGTTTACCGTCCCTTGTAATCTTAAACTCAATCTCCATAGCAAAATCTGGTCTCCGAGAAGCAGGACTATACAACTGATCGAATTTGTTATGTATCATTGCGAGGTGACCACTTAGTTCGCGTAGATAGGCATCCGTCAGAATCCGTTCGTTGTTTGTCGTCCGATTAGAAGTTGTCACCACTCTGTAGTTATTACTATCCCACCAATCCATAAGGATCTCTTCTGGAATAGATTGCTCTTCAGGATTCGTCACAAGGTCCTCACCGACTTGGGTGTTGAGGTAGTAATTCCCAATTGTTTGATAGACGACATCATCGGTCACAGCCACCCCGTTCGCCAATTCATCTGCAAAATTAGGATGGACAAGCACCCCCATAGCAGTAGCGAGGTGGTCAATGCGATAGAAATCTCGCGCCTCAAAGGCACGGAAATTCCAGAGACTCGCATACACCTGTTTAATGGATTTAGAGAGGTGTCCCTCGTCTGGATGATGTGTAAAAGAATCGTATAAACCTGCTCCACTGAAACCGGGTAGGTCTTCGTTGTTCGTACTGGAACGACACCGGAGGGATGCCCCCTCTGGAAACGCGCTTTGCAATTCCGAAAGCGCATCCATCATCCACGCCGGCATTTCACCCTTCTTAATCTCTGATCGAAACTTTTTCAGCTCCGTCTCCTTCGCATCGTGATCATTTTGAAACCCCGGATCTTTAAGTAAATTCTCAAGCTTCTCATAGAAGCCGTTGTGTTTCATGAATTCATCATAGAAGTAGAAGGATATACCAAACCCATTTGGCACGCTCCCTTCAGGAAACCCGAATGTGCGTAGCGTCGCTACATTCGCGGTTTTGACACCAAAACCTGATGCATCTGTGAAGCGGATACTATCAAGTGGCAGAACCTTTGTAAAAGAGAGATTGCGTTCAGGTTTCTGTGCCTTCGCAGGACGCAAATCGGCAAAATGCTTCTCCACCTCTTTGCGCGTCGCCTCCCCAATTTCAAAACCATCCGCGTTCACTTCATAGTAAACATACTTACCGATAAGCCGTGCGATTCTTTCTGTTTTCCATGCTTCAGCGATGAAGGCGTTGGGGACTTTGTCCTGAATAGCACGAAGGTTGACATGCGAAAGCGGCGTTTGCCGAACACCCGTGATAACTCCGGCGACCCGAGGCATCTCGTTTGGTAAGGTTTTGCAGATGACAATGTCCCGAACCGTAGGACGTTCATCAGCCTCCAACACACGCAGCCGACCGTATGATGCCGCCTGATTCAGCGGAAGGTAACCGATATTGGCATAGAGATCGTCTTCAAAATAGACCGGAAACGCCGCAGCGTCATAGAGTGCCCTTTCCCGATTATAAATACCAATGGCACCCCATAACGGGCAGTAACCGAGCCGATTTTTCAGTATCGGCATCTTTGCTACGAGTAGATCATGCGCCAGTTTAATTTCTTCAAACGGAAAGCCATCATTCGGATTAAACTCAAAAGTATAAACACCGGGTTCACCATTTGGAGCCACAGAAAGTGGACGATAACTCAGCACACCTCGCATCTGACCTTGCCCGCGTCCTAACCCCACAGCCCGCATGAAACTACCGTGAGAGCGATGCGTCTCCGTATTCATGAAATAAAGTTGCGGGTTTTGGGTATGTGTCCTCTCAATCTGAAATTTTACAAATTCAATTCCAGTCAATTGCGTGTCAATACGAACATCTATGCCTTGATACGACAATTTCTTAAAAGTCTCACGATCTGGAATCGTGGCTGCGCCATCCCTGAATTTAACCTGCTCAGGATCCAAGCGTGGTCCTGAGGGTTCCCTCGAACCGCGTCCTCTACCGAACCCACCTCTGCCGCGAGATCTCTCTCGCTCTCCACTTTGCATCTCACGGATCTCTTGCGCACTGAACTTGTTGCCTCTCACGGCTTCAAGTCGCATCACTCTAAACATGAGTTGCTGTTCAGCTCCGCTAAGCGTATTATTCTGATCAAGGTCAAACCGTTTTTCATTTACTGAAAGTTCATTCTGCGACCAAGCCGTTAAGACAACTATCGTCGAAAACATCAGGGCGCAAGCGAAAAGTGCTAAGATAAAGTCTTTCTGTTTCATCAGTTTCCTCATTAATGGTCGAAAATTTTCGGTATATACCTTTTATTAGATTAGGCAAATCACGGTTGAATTTGTTCAGAAAAAATAGTGTCTATTTCGCAACAAAAGTTTTCTTTTATAACGGTGGGTCTCATGAAGTTCCAAAATTTATTCACATATCAAAAGGGCTGCTTTTCAGTAGGTTTTTATGCTAAAACCCAACACTTTCACCGCTTAGAGACGATGAAATGTTGGGTTTCACGTGGATAATTCGGCTGAATGCCATCCGGTCATTTAGTGTTTTGATTTCAACTTCGCCCAAGTTGTGGCAAGTTTTGCTTGTGGGGAAACCGCTGCAAAACCGAGCGCGACAGATAACCCACCCTCTGCAATCGCTTTCACATCATTCTCTGAGAGTGCAACATTGAAAAATGCGATCTCATCAATAAGCCCCGTGTAAGCCTCCTGTTTGTCGTCTCTTGAACCGATAAATTTAGGTCCCGTTTTAAATGGACCCGCGGCATCATTGGATGCTTCTAACTCGCCATCGACATAGACATGCACTTCTTTACCATCATAAGTCCCTGCAATGTGATGCCACTTATCATCGTTCAACAAACTTTTAGACCACGTATTATGGGGAATCGGTTGTGCACACTGTCCAGCGAAATTTAATTTGTGGTCTCTTAATGTCAAGATAACGTCGCCGCAGGGACCTACAATAATGTCAGACCACGCGGGGGCTGCAGGCGTTTTAATCAAAGCAACGATCGATACTTTGTCCTCATAGTCTGCAAAATCGCCGACAGCAACATGTGCTCCACCCTCAAACTGTAGAGCTTCACCGTACTTGCCAGTGTCCCATTTAGCACCAACAATCTCTCCGTCATTGCCATTTTCGGAAGAATCTTTTGCCACGCCACCTTTACCTTCATCAAAAAACCATATTCCCAAAGCTGCATCCGGATCGAGCTTAGCGGAACTTAGATTTGGAATCATGAGACTGATACAGATCAACGTTCCATATACCAAAATCGTTTTTCCGAATTGGATACCTCTCATTTTTTACCTCCATTTGAATAGTTAGATCAGACTTATGTTTCAGATTCAATAACGAGATAACTAACGCTCTTTGCCTCCATCTCAATAGGAATCTCAACGTTGTAATTCCTATCAATTTTGTGCGCTTTGGGTTCTCCTTCTTTTTCACGAATCTTGGCAATTTTAGACAAGCCAGTATAATAGAGCGGTAAGTTCAAAGTCATCTGTTGCACCGTCCGCGTAGGATTATAGAGCATCGCGAGTCCACAAGGGCTGATCTGCGCGTTCGCGTGAAGCACACAATCAATAGAACGCCCATCTGGACGGCGCACATGAATCAGGTCAGACTCTAATATTGGACGATATTTTTTGTAGAAGTCAACCCATTTCTTAACGACGGCTTTCGTCTGTTGAGTATCAAAAAGTCGAGGCCCGCGATAGCACGCAATCACACCACTGCCGAAGTTCTGTGCAAGATGTGATTCATAGTCATCAAGATGGTCACAAAGCGGTTCAAATGTTGCGGCTTGTCCACCACCGTGATATTCTACCAACGGAACGAACATCCACCCCATACTCGGTGTCTTTTCATACGTCCCATCGTAGATATTCTGTCGGGCAATTAGAATTTGCCGCTCGCGGGGTAGACTGAAATTTGTTTCGCGATACCCCATACCGCATTTGTTTGAACCGTTAAGGTAATAATTATCTGGTGAATTGATATAGATACCGCGTTTTCGGCATTCGTGGTAAAAATGAACGCACGCTTCCCACTGACGCAACTGCGAATCCGCCAAACCGTTATGGTGTGCGTGCGTCGTTGAAGCACAGACATCACCGTGATAAGGACCGTCAGTTTCTATGATATCCATTCCAGTTGCATCCATGAAATTCAACACGCGCCGGAAATAGCCATCTGCCCAGCTGCTCGCAAGACAAGCACTCTGTCCGAACCTACTTCCAGGTTCACCCGTGTCTGGGTCAATACAGTTAAATTCTTCACCCACACCCCGTGAAGCACACATCAACGTATAACCACCGATTTGAATACCTTTGCTATGCGCATAATCTGCCAATGCCTTCATTGTAGCGATGTACGCCGAGTCTTCACTTTCAACATTGAAGCCGCTCCCAAAGGTCATAATCACCATTTCAAACCCGACTTCGGCGCACTGATCAATTGCCAAACGGACTGCGTCTGGCTCGGCACTCCGAACATGCATCAGAATTGGATTCTCTGTGACCTGTGGCGCGACCGTCCGATACATTTTGCGGCGTGCGAGTCCTTTGCGCTCATGATTATCATTATCATGCAAAATCTCGAAGGTGCGAAAACTCTTGAAAGTCTCTCCCGATTGAAGAATCACCCCCGGACCGAGTGGATAGTGACTGCTCATCAACAGCGGCATTTGATAGCGATAATCAATTTGTGTCATGTAATCGGCATCGGGTCCCCACTGTGTCGTTTCCATTCTGCTGAAGGCATAGTCGCTCTCGACATGTAACCGATGCTGTTCCTGCTCATTAACCGCCAAGATTTCACAGCTTAAGGCATCCAATTGAACCGGTTCTTGACCCTCATTGTGAATCGTGATCCACTTGGACAGTACCGGAATACCTTGGTAGAGTTCATAATGCACACAAACCCGAAGGGCATCAACCGATGGTGGCGGTGAGAACACAACCGTCAGTGTCACACCCGCTGGCGGATATACTGACGGTATCGTAGAACGTCTGCGTACCCACGGATAGGGGGTTTCTGGTTCACCGACCCAATATTCGCGAAACTGAAAGGCATTCTCGTCACTGCTCAAGTCCGCAATCCAATCCGAATCAAGATAGGCGTAGTCAGGCTGTCCTTTTAAGCCACCGACCTCAAATGGGTGTCCGTTAATCGTAAGTACCGCCTCTGGTTTAACACCACGAAGCACACTGCTACCCGTAATTTGATTGGTATAATCGACCGTTGCGAAATTAGGTGAGGTGACAAAGGTTCGCCGAATGAGTCCGTTATCAAGGATAAGCCGATCATCCGTTTCTTCTACCGAAGCGGGCTGACAAAACGGCTGAACCAACCAATCATTTTGCTGTGGTGTGTACTGCATGTGAAATCCCTATTCCGACAGATTTTGAGGGCGACCCGTTTTTCAGGCGGTGTGCCTCTTTTAGTCGTTGTTGTGTCTTATATTTTCCAAACCGAAAAAAAAGTCGTCAATTTCACAGAAAACTGATACAATACCTACAAAGAACACATTTTTGAGAATGTAGGCTACCTCATTATACCAAAGGGTCTCTCTTTCTACCACATTTTTTATGGAACTCACGTTATAGAGGAATATTTAAATGTCTTATCAACCCCTTGCTGAAGTCCGAAAAGTGCTTCGCGTAAAATGGTACCGGAGCAAAATAGATCACACAACTTTACGGAATCTATCAAAACGAAGCGACTTGCAAGGCTGGTTTCAGGCGGGTGGGCATCTTGCCCTCTGGCTATTGACGGGTAGCTGGGTCTACCTCTTTTGGTCACAATCAATGTGGCTCGGATTCCTCATTGCCTTATTTGTACATGGCACCGTCGCCAGTTTTTTCAAAGGGACCGCCAATCACGAGTTGGGACACGGCACTGTATTTCGGACCAAGTGGCTGAATAAATTTTTCCTTTACCTATTTAGCCTTATAAGTTGGTGGGATCATTTCGACTACGCCAGTAGCCATACCTATCATCATCGCTACACCTTATATCCCGAAGGCGATCGCGAAAACCTTCTCCCGCTTGAACCCAAGTTAGGCTCCCCATTCGTTCTCCAACTGTTTACTATAAATTTGCTCACGCAACCCGGTCGCACCTTTAGCAAAGGCGGGTTGATTGCTGCAGTTATTTGTACCCTCCGTAGTGCTTTTGGTAAAGAAGGACCGCCAGATGTTCCGAGTCAGGAATGGCTCGCATCATTACATGCAGACCAACCCGAAGAGCACAAAAATTCGATTTGGTGGTCGCGGATCCTGCTCCTTTTTCACGGCACACTGTTCATCGTTTCACTCGCCACGGGCTATTGGGTTTTTCCGCTCATCATCACTGCCAGCGCATTTATTGCAAACTGGGGATCCTATGCCGTCTCTATGCCCCAACATTGTGGTTTAAAGGAAAATGATCCCGACTTCCGCAAATGCGCACGCTCAATCAAACTCAATCCCGTAGCAGAGTTTTTGTATTGGCGTATGAATTGGCACATTGAGCATCACATGTTTGCTGGTGTGCCCTGCTATAATTTGAGAAAATTGCATCATCTCGTTGCCGAAGATATGCCCGAACCGCGCACGCTTTTAGGGGCTTGGCGAGAAATGCGTGAAACCTGGCAACGACAGAAAACCGACCCTGACTACTTTTTTGATACGCCGCTCCCGCCAACGGCTAAGCATATCCCCACCGAAACACCCGATAGGCTGGAAAGCTCTATTGGAGAGTTGGCTCCTAAAGGGTTGAAATAAGGAGAAATTTCGTCATGAAAAATGTTATAAGTATAACGTGTTGTGCAATACTGATGACTTTGCTAATATCTGGTGAAAGCCTGCTTGGCATCGCACAAGATGAACACACCGTCCTCCTCTATACCTTTGAGTCGGGGGCAGGGAAGACCGTCAAAGACCTTTCTGGTAACGGAAACGATGGTAAACTCATGGGACCGAAATGGGGGGAAGGCAATCCGGGGGGTGGACTCGTCTTTGCTGGAAATGGACCCAGAGATTTTGTAGAAATCCCCGATAGCGAGAGTTTAGATTTAACTGAAGGGCTTACCGTGGAGATGTGGATGTACCTTGAGGCGTGGTCAACCGCTGGTGGCACCGGTGCCACTAAAGAGACAACATACAAAGTGGGACCCCGGAGCGACAAGAAGGTTTTGATCCGAATGACTACAGATGAGAAGGCATGGGGTGCCGCAGTTGTTGCCGGTAAAACAGACGTGCCGTTGAGAAAGTGGGTGCATATCGCTGGCACTTACGACGGAAAATCTGGTGAAGGTAAGATTTATATCGACGGTGTCTTAGACGGCGAAGGCAAAATCGGCGGCAATATCACCCCAAATAACGATGTTTTATGGCTAGGACGCGGTGCCGGCCCCTTTTTAGAAGGACGGATGGACGAAGTACGAATCTCCAATATCGCACGCTCTCAGCAAGAAATTCAGGAACTGATGAACAAAGGCATCGAAGGCGTATTGGCGGTGAAACCAGAGCACAAGTTGGCAACAACATGGGGAAAACTGAAGTCAGACTTTGCGCGATAGAAAGGTATTCAAAAACCGTGAAAACGTTTAGGGTTCAATGGCTGATTCCGTTTTTCATATCCTGTACGATAATCGTACATGTAGGTGACGCTCAAATGAAGGCTGAGAGGAGTTATCCGTCAATTTTTCAGGCATGGAACGGCATTGAAAATAGACCTGATGTGGATGAACTTCATCGCCTTGCTCAACATGATCTCGCCTTTGCCCATCCATATACGCTGCTAAAAATTGCTTGGAATATATCAGAAGAACAACCGTATTCAGGGTTGGCAATAGCTCTGAGTCCGAGTCAATTAAATACTGCACGGCAAAGGAAACAACAACTTCTATCCTTAAATCCGAATCTCTTACTGCTGGTCGAAATCCGATGCAGAGATGCCAGATATGTGTCTCGTCAGAATGAAGCAGATGTAGAAAATTGGTGGGAGGTCGGTTATTTCCCACCAGATTCTCCGTATTGGCTCAAAGACAACAACGGCAGACCGGTCATCGGTTGGGGTGAGGATACGAATGGCAATGGAAAAATCGATGAAAACGATAAAGTGCTCAGTTCCCTTATAGACTTCACGAATCCAGAGATGCAGAACCTGATGGTTAATCAAGCAGTTGCCTTAAACGCGTCTGGTCTCTTTGATGGGATCATGCTTGATTGGTGGAACGAGGATTATGCGACCAGTCCAATTAATGTTGATGACTGGTCAGCGACAATTCTTACACCAGAAGCTGAATTAGAGGCGAGGTTAGCGATCTTGCACAAGATACGGGAGCAAGTGGATAACGATTTCCTAATCCTTGTTAACGCGAATACACGTCAGATTCCAAAGTCCGCACCGTCCGTGAACGGTCTCTTCATGGAATGTTATAAGCAGGAATACGACAAAGGATATAACCTTAATCAGATTTTGCAGATGGAAAAGACCCTCCTATGGGCAGAACAACATCTGAGGGAACCACGCATCAACTGCTTAGAAGGCTGGCGCGTCGTAACGGATTATAGGGGAGACTTAAACATACGGATTGCGGAGCGGAACAGCCCAGAAAACTTGCAGTGGATGCGTATGATTACCGCGCTGAGTCTAACGCATTCGGACGGATACGTGCTTTTTGGTGACGACAACGCCATACCCGCCCCTGATCACCTACACAACTGGTACGATTTTTGGGATGCCGATCTTGGACAACCAATTCAAAAGAAAGCAGTCCAATATCAAGGTGTGGCGGGGTTATTTATCCGTGAATTTGAAAACGGCTGGGTCGTGTATAACCGTAGCGGTGCCACGAGAACTGTTACTTTTGATGCCTCTGTCATAGGCGTTGACAATGGTAAACAGCATTCGCGTTATGAGATTCCGGACTTTGACGGTGAGATTTTTCTGAAGACTGCGACAGATTAAAAAGAACGCCACACACTTGTATTGAACTCACGTTTATGTAATATCCTCTGTTATTTTTCCAAAACACTGTTCTGTTTTACCCAAATGGTTATCCGTAGCACTATTCTATTAAGAAGTTAGGCAGAGGGACGCAGAGGTCAACTGATCGTGCGCCCATCCGCTACAATCGCTGTGAACATAGAGAACATCATTGATCACAATACGGCGGTTGTTCGGATACTTGCTCACTAAATCGTGTCCTCGAAGGTAGCGACCGTCATAGCGTCTGAAGAAAACTGTGCGTCCACCGCTTTCGACATATACTTCAGCAAGTTCACCGCCGTGTGGTTCGGAAATGTCAACGTCTAAGACGCGGAGACAGTGAAAAGTGTTTTCACCGATTGTCACGTCATACGTTCCGGCACCGAATCCCTGTCCCTCGGTAATCCTATACGAACCATCGGCTTGAAGTTGGTACCGACCATCGTCTACAATCCGACGTTTGCAAGGACCACCCCATTGCTCTTCAAAATATTCGTCCCCTATTGTGTTGGAGACCGTCTCTCCATCTACTGTATCAATAACGGAAACCCATCTTGTATGGGTATCGTCAAGTGCCGCGTACATCAGATCCGGCGGACATATTGAGGGCCAGTCTCTCGGTGCCAACCATTCTCTGACCCGGAGTCCTACGCAATCAATGCCCCGGATCGTTGCTGGTGCGGTCGGCGTGATTTCTACGATTGCATCGAGTTCCAGTGTATTCGCATCATACTCAGCCCGGAAGTGGGGTTCACCCATCTCTGGCACAGCGAACCACCATTGCAGCTCCGGGCAGTCCACCTCCGAGATATGATCATCGCTCTCAACGATCTTTACATCCGGACGTTTCTCTGGAAATGGGTGCTTCAGCATTTCATTTGTTTGTGTCTGTTTCGTTTCCATATTACAAATTCTCCTATAGTCGCGATCTTCTGAAAATGTTTAATCCGTGTTAAGAAATTAAATTCTGAAAATATTAGATCACGACTTAAGATATGCCCTGAACAGTGAAGGTCTCACGCACGACTCGTTCACGCACATATCGTTGCGTTAGTGCTATGCTTCTGTGTGTTTTTCCTTCATCCGTTTAACGGCATCCAATTTCGCTTGTTGCCAGCCAGTCCAGTCTTTCCCACCTTCATATCGAACAACATCGTGGATTGTTGCACGCGGTTGGTAGGTGATGTAGTTTCCAGTATGCCACGCAAGGTTGCGATAAACCATGAAATCTCCGGGACCCAGATGCACTTGAACAGCACCGGGGAACTGCCTGCAATGCTCTAAGCAGTAGCGTTCAGCTTCTGCATTAGATTGTCCTTCAGCAGGTTTTCTGAGGCTTGAGTCACCTGTGGATTGCTCTTCACCGGGCATGTCCCATTGGCGAAGATGACTACCAGGGACGAACCACGTACAGGAATCCGCATAAATCGCACAGTTGACCTGATTGAAGTGGCGCAAGTCGTGCCAAACTTCTGCCAGTTTCGCATTGACGGTTTCATCACGTGCTTCAGGCGGCACTTCAACAACACCATCTCGGTGCCAACCGAGGTGCCACGGATACTCAAGCGGCTCAACAAGGAGTCCCATAATATCAACGTGACCGTGGGTATAATCAGGACCGAGCAATTTGTCAATAGCGTCTCGGAGGTCGGGTAACTCAGTGTAGTCGTAAAAAGGTTTCAAGTCTAATTCATCATCATAATTGGATAGTGGTTGGATGCGTTGCGTTTGCGGTCCGTTGAGTTTGTGTGCAAGGTCCCGTGCTTTCTCTGCTTCACGACGCAGATCCGTGAGCAATGACGGTGGCACAATGCCGCGGAAAATTAGATAACCTTGCGAGAGATACTCGTTTACCATTGAATCTTGAAATTGAAATCCCATTGTGTCCTATATCTCCTGTCTAATTCTGTTACTGCATCTTGAGTTCACCCCAAGTTACCAACCGCTTTTCCTTGTGCGTTACCGCAGTGACACCTCCGAGTGGCGGTTGGGCACCCATCAACGCAGCAGGACTGTGCGGCTCAAGTCGGTAGTCACCGGTGTCAGGATTAATGAAGCGCGGATCTGCGTCAATATTGTTTTCATAGATGAACCACTCGCCATCCGGCTCACGATCCATTCCTGCAAACCCCTCTTGGATATCACACGACTTAATGATGATCCGTCTACCACCTGGAGAGACTTCGTGATGTTTGCTGTGTGAGTGATTATCCCAAATAATGGAATCGGTGAGGGTAAATTGACTGAATTCAATGAAGGTCGCAATACCGCCGCCTCTGTCATGTGCCGTGTTCTGTGTAATCGTGCAATTCGTGATTGTTACCAGTCCCCGGGTCGAAATAATGTCAATTCCGCCACCAGTCTCTGTTGCCGTATTTTGCGCGATGATGCACCCTGAAATCTCGGCATCTCCTGTTGGACTACAATAAATTCCACCACCGTATTCGGCTCTGTTTTGTTTGATGATACAATCCTGGACTTGCACACTGGATGTTTCGCTGCATTCAATGCCACCGCCTGTGTTCTGCTCAATGCGGCAATTGGTAATGGATGTGCCGCGTGCGAAAAAAGTGCATACGATGCCACGTCCGCTGTTTTGAAGCACTGTGCAGTCTTTTATGATAGAGGGGCTTAAATCGAAACAGACAATTCCACTACCAATATTCTCTGAAACGGTGCAATTATCGAAAATCACTGATTGGGGGTTGTTAAATGTCCATACGCCTTCTCCATCAATAAGGGCACCACCCCCAAGACCTGATGCCGATTGATTTTGGGAAATTATGCAATCTATTATGTGTACTGTGGTATCTTTCCCATAGATACCACCCCCACCTTGACCGAAGAAGCGCGTCGCTGTCGCTCGATTTTGCGTAATGACACAGTTCTGAATCGTCGGTGAAGCGGTATGGCAGTAGATGCCGCCGCCAAGATCGTGCACACCGTTTTTGATCGTGAATCCATCCAACACCGAAGCGCGGGACTCTTTGCTTTCAAAAACGAAACCTCGCGTGTTCAGCGTTTCTTCACAGTCAATAATCGTCGCCTCGGCACCGTTGCGTGACTTGACGGTAATCTCTTTTCCACTAAAACTGATGTTGACGTTCCCTTCACCCGTATAAATGCCGTCGCTGACCAAAACGGTGTCCCCATCTTCTGCGGCATCAATACCCGATTGAATTGTAGGTTGATCTGCGGGGACATGAATCGTTGCGGCAAACGTTGACATACTCAGCCACAACCAACCGACAACGGTCATGATATACATGTGCCATCTATGTGTTTTCAGGATCATGGATGCCTCCTGTTTCAGTTTGAGGGGCGTATGAAATCAACTCGACGCAATGCAATATCTATGAGCAAAAGACAGAGTGCTGTGATGAGGAAAGGTTTCCAGAGGTGAATCCGAAGTGTAACAGGGGCTTCGGGTGCTCGAAACGCCTCCTCAACCGAAACGTCGAATTTACCACCCGATGTCGCTGAGAGTTGACTCAGGAGCGATTCATCGGCGTTGTGAACAACATACTCTTCAGGATAGGAAACCACAGTACCCGTTACTTGGGTATTGACAATTTCACCCGCCTGCTTTTGCATGATGTTAACGAAATAGGGTCCCACGTCTTTTGTCGGGAAATCGAGTTCATAATGTCCAGGGGCACTCTGTGTGACAGCGAGTTGCTGCTTTTTGAGGTTGGGTCCGATGAGAGAGATGTCGCTCTCCAATTCGTTCAGGAATTCTCCAGTTTCCCCGAGGGCATCAATCGCGAGGTGAGCAGTGCCTTTTTCTTTAGTGATTCCTGCTTGGAAATTGCTGAGTGTCGTTTTCCGCATTGTGTCGCGAACGAGCTGCGTCCAGAATTTGCCATATCCGGGCCACTCTAGCCAATCGGAAGCCCATCGTGCCTTGGCATCGGAGGTGAAGGCGACAGATTTGCCCAGTCCGTACTGCCAACTCGCAAGCAGTGGATCACCGCGGTCAGAAACAAGGAAGGTTTCGGCAGTAGGGCGCGGTTGCGTAGCCACGTAACCGAGTAGGAATGGCGCGAGTTCCAAATCAATCCCGCTTAAAACTTGGGTAGGCTTGATCTGTTGAGGTATAAAAGGCTCGTCAATAATCGCGGATTTAGATGCAGTGACAGTCTCCTTCGCGAAGATCTGAGGAACATTATACGGGTCCTGGGTGAAATACTCACGCCCGCCACCCCAGTTAGCGAGATTACCCAGCATATTCATGTCAGCACCGCTCCCAATACCAACCGTTGAGATTGTAATATTTTCGCTATACATGGAATTCGCAATGCCGTACCAGTCGCCAGGTGTCGAATGCCCGTCACTGAGAACGATGACATGCTTGAGTTTAGCGGTCGTCTCTGTCAAAGCAAAGTACGCCTGTTCGAGAGCGGGATAGAGGTTTGTGCCACCACCCGCAACAATTGAACCGATCTGATTCGAGAGGTATTGCTTATCAGAGGCATCATGCATCTCTGCAATCCAAAAAGGGGATCCATCAAAGGCAATGACCCCAATTTTATCACGCTGTCCGAGGAGTTCAACCGATGCCCGTGCAGCCTCTTTCGCTAACTCAATCTTGATCCCACCCATACTTCCCGATTTGTCAATAACCAGAACGATCGCCAGAGAAGGTGTCTCTTTTTTCTTCTCTGAGTCGGTGCGAACAGGTAATATCTCTTCAATCGGTGTCTTGTAGTAGCCCCCGAGCCCGAAACTGTTCTCGCCACCGAGCATCATAAAACCGCCACCAAGATCTTGGACATAGGCGCGGACAAGATCCATCTGTTTTTCAGTGAGCCGGTTGGCGGGAACGTCACTGAAGATGATGAGTTCATAATTTTGCAAGTCAGCAAGTTCGTTTGGAACACCCAATCCATTGCGAACATCCACGCGTATCTTGGCATCTTCAAGGACTCTCGTCAAGTAGCGCGCTTGCGACTCGTTTTCGTCAATGAGGAGGACTTTCGGTTTGCCAGTAACAGAGACAATACCGAGGGCACGGTTGTTATCGTAGCGTGTATCTTTCGTTGTACGGCAGATCGCATCGTAGGTAAGCGTCCCGCTCTCCATGGCTGTCTGCGTAAATATCACCCGATTTTCGCCGTCTTCAAGTCGAGCCTCTTGTTTTGCCACCTCGAATTTATTCTTGAAGAGACGGATCTCCGCGACATCTTCATGGTTGCTGTGGATCAAAACTTCCACATTAAACGGGGCACCTTGTTTGACTTGCGCGGGCATATCAAGCCGCTGAACCATAACTTCTGGTTCATCACTCGGATATACCGGCACCGTGTCGATTTGTATCCCGAAGTCTTTTCCGCGGAGGGCTGTGTGAATCGCATCACCTTGTGTTTCAACACCATCTGTGATTAAGACAATGCGTTTGTTCGCATTTGCTGGAAAAAATCCCCATGCCGTCTCAAGAGCCTGTGCGATATCCGTTGTGTCACCAGCATCCTCATCCGTATCTACCCATGTTTTCTTGATTTCAGCAAGTTTCAATTCCTCATCAAGTTCATCTTCACCTTCTGATAATCCTTGAATGATTTCTGCCTTGTCCGTAAATGCGATGAGACCGGCTTGCTGATTTCCGCCTTGCGATTTCATAGCTGCGTTGATATAATCCGTTGTTTCCGTCAATCCATCGTCTGAGATACTATCTGAGATGTCTGCCAGAAACATGACTGCTAATTTGTCATCGGTTTTTAGGTATTGAACGTCTGAAACACTCAGAATCAGCAGAACGACTATGATGATTCGAGTGATCAGACTCATAATTCGCTGCGTTCGCGACAGGTCCACAAGGCTGCGGCGGTAACCGTAGTAGAGAAACGGTAGTAGCAATAGCAGTAGAAGTAGAAGTGGTCGTGTAATTTCCATCTTTTTAGTCCTGTAATCTCGTAAGTTCCATATAGGATCTCATATATAGTATTACGGTGTAGTCCCTGATGTCAAGTGATTCGGATATAGTGCAAGGGGCATTCAAGAACGTCCTATTTTGCTGATTTAAGTTTACCCCAGGTAGTGGTGCTTTTTCCTGCAGCGTCAACTGCCAAAACACCTTCAATTCCATTGCCGAGCGACTTAACCTCACCGTCGGAAAGTGGTACATTAAAGATAACAATCTCATCAATGATGCCACCCCAATGACACCTGCCCTTACCCGCATTACAACCTGCATCTGCACCGATGTAGACCGCTTCAAAGGAATCCCAAGGTTGCCCTACTGCGTCTGCGCTGTTCTGTAATTCACCATTAACATAAATATGGATTTTCGTTCCATCCCATACGCCCACAAGGTGAACCCACTCTCTTTCGGGAAGTGGGTCTCCGAGTGCCTCAAATCTCTCGGGCGCGCTCTTGATACGATAATGAAACGAAGCTTGGTTAATTCTGCCACCGACATTTTCATGCGCACCGGTCCCAAGTAGATACTGCGACCAACTTGAGCATCCATGTCCTTTCCATATAACGCATTTTCCGTTGGGGGGTACCGTCGCAAATACCCAAGCATGGATTGAGAAACCCTCGGAATCTTTGAAATTCAAGGCTGCTAAGCTATCGGGGTCCCCTTTCGTTCCGATACGGACGTGGTTTTGTGCATCAACGCCGCTGAACTCTATACCACCACCGAATTTGCCTTCTGCCCATTTGACATCGCCAACAAATATGCCATCGCTACCGTTTCCAGAAAGATCCTTAACGGTTTCACCACCGCCTTCTTCAAATGTCCACATCCCTTGAATCGTATTTTCATCAATCTTTGCATCACCTGTCAATATCATAACGAAACTAAGCACAATAATAGCACTTATAGTGAGCATACAAAGATACCGTTTTGCCAAGAACACGGTTCCTCCTATAAGTCGCGCTTGATTGCGACTTCCTCTTTTCAGATAGGTTGCCACTTTTAGCTCAAGAATAAAAGGTTACAATTTTTTAAAATACGCAATAATTATAGCATGTCTACTTATAAATTATCCCCAATTTAAGCGGACTCGGTAACAGGAAACTGAATATCAGAACCCTCGTTTCGTATCTGTAGGTCGAGGTACAAGAGCGTAATGCCGATAACCCAAATTGGAAAAACGAGGGCATTAACGATTTGATTGCTCCATCTCGTAATGGTGTAGAACAGTGTATCGGTGTCAACGGGGACGTATATTACCATCCCTCGAATAGTGTCCATATCGGCTGTTGCCCCCTCTACTTTTAGTAGGATAAGGATGAATCCGACTGTGATCTGGAGTATACGTTGAATCGCGAAACTTATCACACAAAAGGAGATTAGCGTTCCCCAGACGTGCCACCATTTACCACGAGTAAGTTCCCAACTCTTTCCAAAAGCACGTCGGATAGAAGATTTTTCAAGCAGAACAGATGTAGTGACGAACGTCCACCGTACCGCAAAGTAGGTTGAGAAGGGTGCAAGAATTGACGGAATGAACCGGGTCCACATCCATCCAGGTCTTATCACGGAAGTTATTAAACTAGTAATGATGCCCCCCCAAGGTATCGCGAGATATGATAAGAAAGGCACAACAGCTAGCCAAATGATGAAAACGTACGCGATTGATATTGACGTCAGGTCAGGTTTGATCACAAAAGCAAAAAAATAAATGACCCCTATACGTGGTATCTCAAGGGCTAAACTCCACGGGAAATGGCACACGCATATATGCCACAACCGATGTAACGCTTGTTTCAATGCGTCGAGGGTTGTGATATGTTTACCTAAATAGATTATCGCCGTCGCTACGATAATTCCCCCCATGCTCACGAATGAAAAAGATAGACCAACGAGGTTGATTATGTAGAATTTTAGAAAGAAACCAGGAAGGACACGCCACAATACATATTCTACTAAACCTCCGAAAAAATAGATGGCGATAATGCCCAGAAATAGCAGAAAATGTCTCCGATAGAGACTGAAAATTGTATCCAGAATCTCGCCAAACCCCATCGGTTGGCGTGTGGGAATACTACTGTTGTTCACTTGTGTTGCTTGCATCATTTGGATTGAGCATGTGCTCGTTACTTACTCTAATCAATTCGCCTACGTTGATATAAGAACCACTCAACAACGCTCAGCCCCACGGCAAGGAATACCAGATAGACCCACGGCGGATAACGTAATAACGCAGCACCCCCGGGCGTTACGGACGCTTCAAGCAGATCCTCGACTGCTGGATCCGTCCCAATGTGCGACTCCACCTCGTCAGCAAGATTGACTGACCATACCGTTCCACTATTCTCCTCTGTAGGATCGGATGCCGTTGGTGAAACATCTTCTTCCGTTGTAGAACCAAGTGCTTCCGAAATTTTCAGTTCATAGAAACCCACACGCTGTGTCTGATCAAAGAGCAACTCATCCCGTTCAATAGGGATTTCCCATGTTTTGTCTCCGGGGCCTGTGATTTTCGCGAGTTTTGGAGTGTCTGGAGGTGAATCAGTTTCCGGCTTCAATTCTGGTTGGATAGTAGCGTCTATCGATTCAACTCGCTGTTTTAGGACCTCCCCCGTCCGAAGATGGTGCTCCTGAATTTCAGAACGCTGTTGGAACCACTGAATGGTGTTGGCTATAATCACTGGGAAAGCAATGCGTAACGGTAGGTCGGATTCCAAAATATTGATAGCAGCGAAGACAATTTTTCGGTTCGGTGTAACGTCAATGAACAATACTGGAGACTCAAACGAACGCGCAAGGACCTGTGCTGTTGACGGAGGCGTGACTTGATATGCTGCGCCGATTTGAACGTTTTCCAGATGAACATGCTGCAGGATAGGATGTGTCCGCTCCCAATCCGTAATAATCGGTGTCTCCAACGCACCACCGATATGGAATTTCAATTCAGGATTAGCGGTTTCTGACGAAGCAGCAGGTGGGTAAATAAACATATAATTCCCATCACCGAGGGTAGAGGGACTGTAGCGATCGAAAATGACGACCTGATACGGCTGCTTCCCTTGCGAGTTAGCACTTTCAGGGAGAACGTCAGTCTCATATTCAGTCGGTGTAAGGACAGTGAGTTTTATCTGTTCATCGACAGCGAGTGCTTTTTGGAGAAACGGATTTTCCGCCGTCACGAGCAGAACAGGGATAAGATCACGTTTCGGGAGCGTGGCATAGGCAGTATTGTCCGTTGGAAGTGCGTCCTGAACGTCTAAAACCGCTTTCAGCTTTCCCCCTTCAAACGCAAAGTTACTGAAAATCTCGGATTTACTTTCGCCGGGGGCAAGGTCGTAAGGACGTACATCAAAGAGGTTTTCGTTGAAATAGAGTTCAACATTGAACTTTTTCTCTGTTTCTGAGGCATTGACGACACGCAGCAGCGTTTGATAGTCAAAGGCGTTAACGAGACTCTTGCGAACACGAAATTGTGTAATCCCGACATTATCGTTTGCCGCGCCCATCCGTATCAGACGGCGTTTAATTTCTGGATCCGATTTTTCAGCATTCTCGTCCTGTTCCGTTTTACTGTTAAGTTTGGCGAGCAGTCCTTCTGAAATGGACTGAAAATCGCTGAAGATAATAATTTCAGGGTTCGGCTTTGTTTGGGCAATCGCGTATGCTAAGTCATAAGCGGGTTCAAGGTTCGTGCTGATGTCGGTGGCTTGAATGGCATCGATCGCCTCTCGCAGCGATTTCTGATGATTGGTAAAAGGGATATGAATGACAGGACGTGTATGCGAGCTGATCACCGTCATTTCGTCCATGAAACGGAGTCCATCTACGGTTCGCAGGGCACTTTCTTTAGCAGACGCTAACCGCGTGAGTCCCTCAGTCTCTTCTTCAATTGCGTTCATACTCGCCGATTGGTCAATAATCAATACAAGCTGCCGAGCAGATTTCGTTATAAAAGCGAACTGCGGTCGCGCGATGGCAAACACCAAGAGTGCCAGAAATAGAAGTTGAAGTAGGAGTGATAGGAGGTGCTTCAGGCGTTGGAACAGCGAAGTCGTCTGCCGTTCCCTGAAAAGTTCCTCCCAGAACATCAGTGTAGAGACAGGCTCGCGTCGCCGACGAAGTCTAAGAATGTACAGCGCGATAATCGGAATTGCCAACCCGAATAGAAAAAGCGAGGTGGGGGATAAGAAATTCATAATTAGTTATAAGTTATAAGTTAAGAGTTATAAGTTATAAGTTAAGAGCATTCTTGTGGCAGTTGCGGTTACTGTTCAGGCAACAGCAACCCTCTTTAACTAAAAACTAATAACCAACAACTTATAACTATTAAGACACAAAACCACCCATCCTAAAAATGCGTAGGATGAGTTCCTCAAAGGGTGATTCTGTTGTCGCCCGGACGAGACTGATTTCGCGTTGCGTGCAATATAAATCCATGTCGTCGCAGTATTTTTGGAACAGGGCTTGATACCGCTTGAGATGGTTTTCGTTGATAGTAACCTGACGGAGTTGGTTTGTTTCAACATCAACGAGATGGTAGTCCCCAAGCAGATCAGGGGCGACTTCCTTCTGATCAATGATATGGATCACGAAGAGTTCGTGCTTTTGAAACTTCAACACATTTAATCCTTGCGTAAATCCACTTGGATCGAAGAGATCGGAAATTAGGACGACAAGCCCACGGCGTTTCGTCGTATGAACAAAGTTATGAAACGCATTCTCCAAATCCGTTTCACCACTCCCGTTGATCTGATCAAGAAAATCAAGCACCGTAAAGATCTTTCCCTTACCGCGCTCCGTCGGGAGTCGGTTCACGCCGGTGTTGTTGAAGGAAGTGATGCTTATCCGATCAAGGTTGGATAAGCCGATGTAGGCGAGTGCGGCAGCAACACGCTTGGCATAAATCAATTTTGGCAATTCACCGCCATAAGTCATTGACTGGCTGGCATCAACAAGGAAATAAATGTGTAAGTCTTCGCGTTCTTCGTAGAGTTTTAGCAGGAGTTCATCTAAGCGTGCGAAAGCGTTCCAATCAATATAACGAAAATCGTCGCCCGGCGTATAGTTACGGTAATCGGCGAATTCGACGCTAACACCGCGACGTGTACTCCGACGTTCTGCTTTGATACGTCCGGCAAAAATCTTCTTAGAGACGATATAGAGATATTCAAGTTTTTTGAGAAATTCGCTGTCGAAGGCGGATTGTGTGTCGTTCATGTTTTTTAAATATTGGGTTTTCGCTCCGATTTTTCAGGGTTTCCGATGAATTTCAAGAATTTTGGTTATGATTAAATTTTTTAAAAAAGAGGCAAGCAGGCAACACCCCCTACCAGATATTAAATTTCGTCAAGGAGGTGCTGGATGATGTGGTCTGGATCAATTCCCTCCGCCTCACCTTCAAAGCTAAGGATAAGACGATGCCGCAAACTTGGCAGTGCGATGGCTTGAATGTCCTCACGAGCAACATTGTACCTACCATCAAGAATAGCCCGAACCTTCCCGCCAAGAATCAACGCTTGCGCGCCACGCGGACTAGAACCGTACCGAACATATTGCTTCGTGAGTTCCGGCGCATCCTCTGTTTCGGGGTGTGTCCCCAAGACGAGTCGCAAAGCGTACCTACGCACGTCTTCAGCGATGAGGATATCTCGGACGATCTGTTCGAGTGCGTTAATCTGTGTACCATCACAGACCTTATCAACGGACGGCATCTCGCGTCGCGTTGTACGCTCCATAACGAGGTCAAGTTCGTCAAGACTCGGATATTCGACTTTGAGTTTGAAGAAAAACCGATCCAGTTGTGCTTCGGGTAGCGGATAGGTGCCTTCCATCTCTAACGGGTTCTGTGTCGCCATGACGAAGAAAGGCAACTTCAGTTCCCGCTGCTGTCCAGCAACGGTCACAGATTTTTCCTGCATCGCCTCTAACAGGGCGGACTGGGTTTTGGGGGTCGCGCGGTTGATTTCGTCGGCGAGAATAAGGTTGGCAAATACAGGACCTTGTTGAAACTCAAAGAATTTCCGTCCGTCTTCATCTTCAGCCACAACAGTCGTACCGATGATGTCGGCAGGCATTAGATCAGGTGTGAACTGAATTCGGGAAAATTTGAGGTCTAATACCTCATGTAACGTCCGGATGAGCAGGGTCTTACCTAAACCGGGGACACCTTCTAACAGCGCATGTCCTCCTGTCATGAGACAGATCAAAACCCCTTCAATAATTTCTTTTTGCCCAACGATTTGTTTAGATACTTCTTGTTGTATTTTCAGGAAAGTCTCGCGGAATTCTTCGTATTTTTGTTCGGCGTGTTCGGACATATTACTCCTACAGCATAGTTTTCAGTCGTCAGTTGTCAGTTGTCAGTTAAGACTTGTTGCCGGTACGATAAAACGGACTACCACAAGCAACTCTTTAACTGAAAACTGAAAGGTTTTCGCAGAAAACCGTACTGACAACTGACAACTGACAACTAATAACTACTCATCACTCGGTTTGATCGACTCGAAATAGCGTTTCACGTAAAACTTATAGCCTAAAGGAATCTGCTCTTCGGTGAGCGCGTCCTCAGAAAGTTTCTGATATTTCGTGTACGCATCTTTGTAGCTGATAGCGGATTGCTGCCCTTCGGCTGATGTTTTGGAAGTTTGAACGGTAGAACTACCTTCTCCCTGTACACCGGTAATCTGTTCAAGATTGAGCGTAGAATCAAGCGATATTGTCTGCTGACCGAGTTGCCCCGCAGAAGTCGCTCTCCCTGCAGTGTTGCTCGGGTTCTGGCTTAGCGCATAAGTCAATCCTGTCTTGTCACTTTGGCACACACCCGCAACACCTGCCTTACACGCTTCGCATTCCGAGAGCAATTTCGCCAATTGTAGATCACGCTTCTTTAGCAACGCGAAATTCCGCATCTTTTTGCTGGATGCACGGAGCCGTGTTTGCGCACCAGCCACATCATCGTTAGCCAATCCTTCTCCTGCGCCTGATAGTTCTGTTCCGAGTCCATCAAGGTCTGTACCTTGTAGGCTCTTGCCACCGCGTTTGAGCTCATCAGACAGATTTTGGCGTTTTTCCTTATCGAATTCGGGTAACTTTTCCGTCACCTTGTCGAGTTTCGACGCTGCCTGTTGATAATCACCGCGCTTCAACTGCTGTCCGAATTCACCCAAGTATGGATTACCGATGAACTGTTGTCCCAATCCACTCATGAGTGCTTCCTGCTGCGCCATCTTGAGTGGGTTAACTTTCGATTTCAACAGGGCACTCAGTTCCGTCATTCTGGCGAGTGCTTCCTTGGGGGTAATCTGTGGTTTCTTCAGTTCGAGTGCTCTTTTCTCAATCTCTTTCAAAAGCTCCTGAAGTTCCTCATCTTCGTTCTGTTCTGCTTCCTTTTTCGTCTTTTCAATTTCTTGCAAGAGCGTCTCTGCTTCCGCTGCGATTTGCGGTGAGAAGTCTATTTCTGTTGAAGTCGCTGGCGGCGCGAAAAACTCGACGAACGAAAATCCGACGAGAAATATGGCGACGAGCGCGATAAATTTGGTCTCGCGCGGTACAGTGTAGCGCGCAACCTTATTCATCGGAACTGCCTGTAATCTATTGGAGGTATCCTGAAGTTGGAGTGCTGTCAAGGTTTCATCGGTACGGTGTTGAATCTGTTCCAAGCCGCTTATAACCCGATCCTTCAGGGACGCGTCTGCGTCAATTACCCGTGCTGCCTCATGGAGACTTATAGGTCGAAGGAGACGAAACCCTAAAGCACCGATGGCGATACCCAATGCCACCCAGAGAAAAACGAGTGGTGGGATGTTAAAGGCAGTGACGCTATCAACGATGACTAACGGGACACACGCCAAAAATCCGTAGAAAAGGAATGTCGCGAACGTCTGAAAATATCGCTGGATGTTCAGACGATGGCGGATGCGCCGAATTTTTTCAAGAATCAATCTTTCTTGCATACGATTTGCTCCTTGTATGGAAGTACCCGAATTACCGTTTGAGTCGTTACTTTAGAATTGTTACGTTATTGATGTCAATTATAACAAAGACTTTACTGAATGTCAAGACATTCTTGCAGAAAGAATCTCCGAATCCCGACATCTTTGGTATGTTTAGGGTGTTACTTATAGTGACACATGTTAAGGGTAAATTGGTTGCATAATTTTGCTGTGCCGATGAATTTTTCGCTCGAAACTGACACAATTCTAAAAAATTTCGGATCACAACTTGCATGACAGGGAATGAGAAAATAGGTTAGGACTTACGCAAATTGCGCAAATATCGGACATTCAGACGCAAAAAGTAGGAATTTCTGTCCTTTAAACCTCCTAAATCTAAACCCCCTAAATCCCCCTTATCAGGGGGACTTTAAGAGAGAATGCGTAAATCCTATAGGTTATCTACTGCTAATTCTCTTCTGATTCACCGATTATCAAATCGTCAAATGGATTGCCGTCCGTGTCAGTAATCCGTAGATAGAATGCGAAGAAATAGGCATCTTCACTACAGATTTTGACGAGAATGCTATTTTCATCCGGCTTCAGCGTTACCGGAATGGTATCCTGATCCATCGCTATGGAATGTGCATCGCTGTGTGTGAACACCTGTTTGCCGTTCAGCCAGAGCTTCGCTTGGCTATTACTACTAAAGCGGAGTTCAACCTTTCGTTCATCCGGTGAGTTCACGGTTGTCCAAGCGTAGATAGCGTTCCAATTGACATTTTTCTCAAAGATATTCCCAAGATTGACGAAACCGTCGAAAGTGTCATCTGCCTGTTTTTCCCAACTCACCTGTCCATCTATTCCGTCGTATTGGGCAGCTGGCTCAATTTGCGTCGCATCCTCTGGAACGTAAACCGTATCGTAACCGATGCCAGCGGCGTTGTCAAACGGACCGATAATCCACCAACTATTTTCAGGGATGAATCCTGTTTTGTCCATATACGCTTCTGCTTTCTCGGGCAGATCGCGTTCACGGTAAAATCGCGACAGCGTGACATTGGCATGCAGTTCGGCAGTATTTTTGATAGGGGTATTTTCTGCGGATTTCTTCGCGTTATCAGAAGTGGCATCCTTCAGTTGATTCACCATTTCAACGTACTGCTTTTCATCCTTGGCGTTTTTGCCAGCTTCGGCGACGTTCGACCACATCTCCCGCGTCATATCGTTGGCACCTGCGTAGTACCGATCCGTGTCGTTCAGACTGTGTTTGAATTGTTCGAGTGCCGCTTCGTACTGGTCATTAGCCACATACGCGTGTGCCAAAGTTGCGGCGTAATAACTACTACCGCTCATTTGCAAAGCGCGTTCGGCAAGTTCCAACGCCAATGCTGGCATGATATCTTTACTGAGAAGTTCATCAGCAAGTCTCCGATAGTCCCAAGCGCGTTGGTTCCGATTCACCTCTTTCTGTCGAATCGCCAGCCATTCGGCGTATGCAGCATCCGCTTTTTCCGTGTTGTCTACTTCTTTGTAGGCATCACCCAACAGTTCGAGGAGAACAGCACTTTTCGGCATCTTTGGTTTCAATTCCTCGAGAATAGCGATACCTGTGTCTTCTTGGTCCTTGTCGGCGTAAAGTTCCCATAGACCTCGCAGTGCCCCGTTATATTCGTGTTCTTCAAGAGAGGCATCCAAGGCACGTCGGTATACCGTTGTGGCTTCTGATAACTGATCTCCTTTCGTATAAATTCCTGCCAACAGGCTGTAGAATTGATACGAAGTCGGATCAAGTTCGATTGCCTTTTCATAAGCAGTGATCGCTTTCTCCAAACGGGCTGCTGCGTCCATCTGACGCGATTTTTGGGAGAGGGCACCAATCTTTTTATACCACTCAGTATTGTCAGGCTGAAGTTCGCTGAGTTTCTCGTATTGCGCGATGGCTTCGTCAATATTCCCACTAAACTCGTGGGTTTCGGCGAGCGCAAAGTGAGCGTCAGGGTTATCAGGATTTTCTTCAATCTTCTGCAGCTGATTTGGTATCTGCTTTTCGTAAAGGTCCCCCTCTTTGTAAGCGCGGCGTATTGCCATTTCTGCTTTCTGGCGGGCCTCATCATATCTGGCGGTGTTTGCCATCTGTCGGTAGGCGGTAACGGCTCTTTCATACTGTTTGGCACCGAGATAACTTTTTCCAAGAATTTCGTATAAATACTCCGTGCTTGAGTGACCACCATAGCTTCGACTTGAAGCGATTGCGTCTTCGCCTAATTTGATGGCAGTATCATAGAATTCACCGTCTATACAAATAGATGCGAGTGCCGTAAGAAACCATGAATCCTGTTTACGGTTGTTCGTCGAAAGCGCGTTGGCTCCCTTGTCCAACATCTCTTTTGCCAGATCAGGTTGGTTACTTTTATGGAACGCGGTAGCAGCATAGTAGAAACCGCGAACATTACTCGGTTGTGCTTCGCAGAGTGCTTGATAGGCTTCTGCAGCCTTACCGTGGTTGCCTGCATTCCGATGGATTTCAGCAACCATTTCAAGGACAGCGGAATTATCCGTATCCGCTTCGAGTTTACTTTCAAAAATGGTTTTGAGTTGATCAAGTTTCCCTTGGTTTTTATAGACGTTAATCAAGACTTCACGCTCTTCATCTCCACCCAACATAATCCTGACACCAGATGGACCGTGCATTCTTGACATACCAGTCGATCCGGACTGAGATAACTTTTCATAGAGTTCCATTGCCAAGTCGTCCTCACCAATCTGCGCGTAGAGTTTCAGGAGATGGTTGGAAATTTCACTGCGATCCCAACTCTGAGAAGTCATCTCCAGTGCTTTCTTGTAGGCATTTACCGCTTTATCGACTTCGCCAGCGTTACGGTAGTTTTTGGCACGCTCTTTTTGCATCTCAAGGGTCAGCGTCCCTGCCGCTTCCGCCTGATTTAGCATATCCTCTAACTTGCCCTGGCGGCGGTGAAGGTTCATGAGCTGCCGCTCAATATTTTGCCGTTCCCAGTCTTGGCTGGTGTGTTGAATGGCATCCTCAAATGCTTTTTCAGCGGCATCCAAATCATCTTTGCGGAGATGTAGCTGCGCCAATCGAAGAAATGCCTGTCCATCACCGGTACCGAGCGCAATCGCTTTTTTATACGTATCAATCGCTGCATCAACCTGATCGTTGGCAGCGTAGAGTTTCGCGAGACGACTCTGGTTCACGCTACTCTCTGGATCCGTTTCAATATATTGCTGCGCAAGTGCGACTGCTTCAGTGGTTTTGTCAGCGTCCTGATAGGCATCAACAAGTCCATCCTGATACTTTGTATTTTCGGGATCGGCTTCAAGTAGCACTTCCCAGATATCAATCGCCTTATCGTGCTGATTTCGACGTGAATAGAGTGCCGCGAGTTGTGCGCGTGACTCAAGATCCTCAGGCATCACTTTTGCAATTTGCTCGTAGATGTCGATCGCTTTCTTCACTTCGCCACGCCGTGCATGCTGTTGTGCCAATGTGCGTTGCATTCCGACATTGAACTGCTCCGTTTCTTCAGGGGGCACGGTCGTTGATACCATGCCATCGCGTCGGCGTTTAAGATCCATCAATTGGCGTTGTGCTTGGTCACGACTCCACCCTTGCGCTGAGAAATCATTGAGAATATCAGTCAGGAGTACTTCAGCATCATCCCACATCTCGTGTTGCATGTAAGTGCCCGCAATTCGCTCTTTTTCATAGAAGGAGCCACCGCGTTGCAAAAGGAGCAGCGTTCCCATCTTACGAAATATCTTCTGTGCCCTCTCCTTTTCGTCTTGTTGGGCGTACACCGCGCCAAGTTTCTGATAGATTTCTGAAAGTCCCCATGTGCTTCGTGATTCCATTTTTTCAACCGCGGATTCAAGCAAGTGGCGTTCACGCTCCCGATCGTTCGCTCCGCGGTAGGCGTCTGCCAAGTTGGTTAGCCACCGTACGTTCACTGTACCCGTATCTTTATCAAGCAGTTGGTTAACGAGTGTCGTTGAACCTTCGAGATCATCCGCTGCGATCCGCATTGAGGCGACGAGGTAAAGCAACGTCATGTCTTCTGGCTTCTCAACGAGTTTCGTCTCATATTCCGTTACCAACACTTCTATTTCGCCCGATGTTTTGTAGAGTTCAATGAGTTTTGAAACGATTTCGACTTGCGTATAAGGATCTTGCGATAATTTTGTATCCTCTGTTTCCAATATTTCGCGCAAGAGTTGGATCGCCTTCTCAGGTTCACCGGCAGCCGTATAAGCAGATGCTAAGTCGCGATATGTGTAGAGCTGGTTCGGCTGAACCTTGATAATCTGTTCATAGATTTCTACAGCTGCTTTGGCGTTGCTGTCCATGCACTGACTCGCTGCAGTTTGTGCGAAGTCGTTACCGAAGTTCCTACCGATAGAGGGTGCGATCATCTCCTTAGCAAGCGAGACGAGTTCATCAATTTTACCTGATTGAACGAAGGTATCAATGACCTCCCAGTAGTTATAACCGAGCGCGTTCGGGTTGTCTTTGAGCAGTGCAGTATATTGGGTAACCGCCGCTTTCGCTTGTCCACTCCGCTGGAGCATTTGGGCATACCGTTGCCGAGTCATGCTATCCTTAGGACGCAGGGACAGTGCTGCCTCAAATGCTTCAGACGCCTTTTTAAGTTGATTCGTTGATTCATAGAACGTTGCCAACTTAGCATGTGCTTGAAACGACTCCGGATTCTTTTCTACGGCTGCAACCAACTGCGGTTCACGTTCTCGGACGGCTTTAGAGCGTCCCGCCATACGTGATGCCTGCTGGAAGTGCCACGAGTACAACGTGCGACCATATCGATCGCGTTGGTTGGCGAACCGCAGGGCGCGTTCGGCGAGGCGCGCCGCATCTTTCCCGCGACCCAATTGTTCCAAGTGCCGACTCATATTTATCAGGAAGTTCGGGTCGCGCTCCCCCATCGCCAAAGTCATCGCTTTTTTAGCGATGGCAATTGCGTATTGTGTCAGTCCGCTTTGTTGGAGTTTTTCTGAGAACTGATGGAGTTCTCGAGCACTACTCGGTGAATTGAGCACCTTTGTCACTAATTCACGGACAGTAACAGTATTACCTGTGTGTGCGGCGAGTTGAAGTGTGAGATCATAATACTGACGACGGTTTCTTGCGTCTACCGCGGAGATCTCTTTAAGTAAATCTAACACGATCGCGTGTTGCCCGGTCTGAACAGCAGCAAAAACGGTATTGAGTTTGAGCGTGAGATCTTCCGGAAATTCCTTTTGCAGTGCGGAGAGAACCTCCTGCGATTTGTCGCGCTGCCCTTCCCACCAGTAGCAGTAACTGAGTGCCAAACCCGGATAGATGCGGTCTCTACCTATCGCAGTATCCAATTCAGTCTGTAATTTAGCGTACAATACCCCCAGCTCATCTTTTGTCAACA
Source organism: Candidatus Poribacteria bacterium (assembly GCA_003635255.1). Classification (GTDB taxonomy): domain Bacteria; phylum Poribacteria; class WGA-4E; order WGA-4E; family WGA-3G; genus WGA-3G. Next base: position 56,530 of record PYJC01000001.1, read on the forward strand.
ACTGACTGAAAACCTGTTGGAGGTACTGCAAACGGCTCTGATTGTAATAAATCGTCGGCGATGGATAACTCGTCTGAAGCGGTGTGTATCCGCTGTAGGAATGCGACGAGGACACAAGTGTCGCAACACGCCGTGCGTTTGTTACATTCGGTTTGCTACGCGCAAAGAACATCCAGAGCAGGTCAATCCCTTTTTCGGTCTCTCCTTCACGCATATAAGCGGCTGCGAGGCTTTCATAGATGCTTCTGTATTGGCTCCATTGCTGCTGGACGAGCGATGGCTGACCCGTTGTTAGAGTTCGCGGACCTTTCGGAAGTACCGGGATCGGAAGTTGTTCGAGGATTTTTTCCGCGGCATCTGTTCTGTCCATCTGCGCGAGGGCCCCAACGATCCGTGCAGCAGTACTAAGATCGGTTACTGTTGCACTTTCAAGTTCCATTGCCAGTTTTTCTGCATCCGCTTTCTGTCCCGCACGGTAGAAACTACTGGCGTATTGTGCGATATACCAAAGCCGCGCCTCAGCGTTTAAGCCTGTTATTCCATCAAGGTACGCTTTGAATGTCTCATAACTGCGGTCCTTGAGCATCGCCTCACTCAATCGGATACTTTGATAAACCGGATCGTTCGGAGACACAGCGATCAGTCGATCCAATATTTCCGATACTTTGTCGGTGTTTTCGGTTAATTTATAGATTTGTGCCAACGTCTCAAGCGTCTTTATATTCTTCGGGTTTGCTTCGGCATCTGCCTCGAATTGTTTGATCAGTGCATCAAGTTTTCGCTGCTGTTGTGCGATTGTTGTCAACTGTACAAGTGCGCCGGCTTGCGCCTCTTCAAAGTTTTTTGGGACCCACTGCTGTCCACTCCTACTGCCATAGGATCGTCCCTGAATATCCCAAGTGAGACTTTGGGGAAGATCGAATTTGCGTGTGTTGATTCCGGGGGGACCCCATGTTGGGCGATATGAGCCCGCCGTGACATTCTGCATTGCATTCTGAGGCGGTTCAGGCATGTCAAGAATCCGCTGGAAGTGTGGCTGCGCTCGGTCGAACTCATTCATGTTGACCAACGCTGCACCGAGTTGATACAAGGTAATATGCGCATTTGGACCCGTCGCTTTTTCTGCTGCGCGATCGAGGACGGAGAGTGCTTCGTCCAGCAGCCCGTGCCGAATCAGGAGCGCTGCCAGTTTGATCTCCGCCGCAAGCGGTTGATTTTTGGCGTGCATCAACTTCGTCCACGCCTGGATCGCTTCCTGTTCGCGTCCAGCATCAAACAACAATTCACCCAGTCGCCGCTGATGATTCGGATCGGGGTGCGCCTTGACAAGCCGCTGTTGATAGGTGAGCGCGTCTTGGGTATCACCGAGGTCAAGACTCACCTTGACAAGCTGCGCTAATAGGTCTTGGTTTTCGCGGGTCCGGTCTAATGCGCGTGCTAATTGGAAACGCGCGCTCGATAGATCGCCTTCGTCTCGGTAAATCTGTGCCAATGCGACAACAGGTCCTATACTGGACGTGTCTGTTTTCGCCATCTGTTTCAACTTTTCTTCTAACTCACCGCGGCGTCCCAAGTCATAATATACTTCGGATAGGGATTTGACGAAGGCAAGTTTGTCGTTGACGCTTTCACTCAATTCCCAGCACCGCCAATACTGTTCAAGTGCCTGTCGGGGGTTACCGGAGAGTTTGTAAATTTCAGCAAGTTCGGAGCGGATGTCGGTGGCTTCGGGTCGAAGCCGAATCGCCTGTTTGAGACTGTCAGCGGCGTTCTGATAGTTCCCGATCTGTTTAGCGATTTGTGCCAGCATCTGATGTCCTTCAGGGTTACGCGGGCTATGCGCAATTGCTTGCTTCGCTGCATCCGTCGCTGCATCAAAATCCATCACTTTTAAGTGGGAACGCGCAATGTTTGTGTAGTACTCACGTGCGTTTGCGTTATCTACTTCAATGAGGTGGGTGTAAATGGCATTGGCATCATCACGCAAGCCTTGCCGTGTGTATATCTCAGCAAGCCAACGGTTGACTGTTACATCGTCGGGTTGTAATGATTTCGTCTTTAGAAGGATTTCAATGGCATAAGTGATGTTCCCAAGTTTGAGATACATCTTGGCAAGTTGCTTGTGCATACCAAAGGCATCACCTGGTGCATTCGTCGGTGCTTCAAGTTCCGCTTCTAATGCTTCGATTCGCGCCACAAGCACCCCTTGTCGTCGATAGATTTCGAGTTGTTGATCTCCCATCTGTTCTGCGAAAAATGCGTTGGGCGCGAGTTTTGCAGCTTCTGCGTATTCCACTAACGCGTCTTCATAGTCTTCGTTCTCCATGAGCCGTTTCGCCAACGCTTCACGATAGCGGTACGTATCGGGTGCCAACTCAACCGCCTTTCGACTCGCAGCGACGGCTTCGGTGCCGAAGTCCTTTGCATCAAACAGTTTCGCCAATCGGTCATAATTCTCAGCATTGCCTTGCAGTGAGAGTTTATCGGCATCAACGATCCGATTCCACGTTTCAACAGTCTTCTCACGGTTTCCTTGACGGAAATAGAATTCACCGAAATATTCGATATAATCGAGATTGTCAGGCGCGAGCGAAATCGCCTTTTGGTATGCTGCAACAGCATCTTCTATCCACTCGTTTCCGGCGTAGATTTCGGCGAGTGTGAGATACGTACTGGCATCGTCTGGGTTGCGTTCGCGCATTCGCGCATAGGTTGTTTTTGCGCTGTTTTCGTCTTCTAATTGCAAGTACAACTCACCGAGTTCGCGATAGATACCGAAGTCGTCGGGGTGTTGCTCACTGAGGGATTCATACGCTGCAGCTGCTTCCTCAAATTTTTCGGCATCGCGGAATGCCGCGATTAAGTTCAAACGCAATCCAGTATCCGTTGGTGCTAATTCCAACGCCTTTTGATAGGTCGCAATCCCTTCGTCAGGCTGCTGATTCTCAATATAGGCTGCGGCGAGCAATCCAAGGCGTTCAGGATCATTCGGTGTTGTTTCAAGTTTCCCTTGATAGTGCGTAATTAAGCCTTCCCAATTACCATCCGCTGCGTAAATACCAATGATGCGGTGTTGAAGATCCTTACGCAGCCAGTTGCCCGGAGCCGTCAATGCGAGTGCAGCATCGTAACTCTGAATCGCAGCTTCATAGTCCCCTTTTTCTTGGTGAATGTTGCCAATCTCTCGATGACTCAAGCAGACCCGATACGGATCCTCCGTTTTTAGTTCAATAATTGCTTGGTGCTGCGCGATTGCCTGTTCATAAAGTTCCTGCTCTCGGAAGAGATCTGAGAGTTCAATGCGTGCGAAGATGTTTTCTGGATCGAGTTCAGGGATCTTTGCCCACGCAGAAATCGCTGCATCCACCTGATCTCGGCTGAAGTGGGCGCGTCCCAACGCTTTATAAATCTCCATTAATTCCTCTGGGGAGGCAGCGCGTGTCGCTTCCGATAATTCTGCTGCTCTCGTCAACTCACGGATCGCGTCCGCATGCCGACGCATCGTTGCATACATCTGTCCGAGCGTGAAGTGAGGATAATAAGCGTTTGGCGCGAGTTCAACGGCGCGTTGATATGCTGCAACGGTTTCGGTATCTTTTCCGAGACGTTTGTGGATGTGTCCTAAGATAAGTTGGAGGTTTGCGTCATTGGGTTTGGCTTGTGCCGCTGTCTGATAATCGGCAACCATGGCATCTAAACCCGCGCCTTCAAGATAAAACTGGTAAAGTCGGTCAAACGTACTTCCCTCTTTCGGATTGCGATTGAGCATTGACTTGTAGCGTTCAATGATTTTTGCATCGCTCGTCTCATCTTGTGCGAGGGTAATGGATGTGAGCCACAAAAAGCAGGCGATAAGAGATACTACGCATACGGTAATTACGCATTTTTCTCGTCTGGACATAAGGATACCTCCATTAGGCAATAGGCAGCATTCAAAAAAGTGTTAGGCTTTAACGTGTTTCTGTTGCTTTTGAAAACGAATTTAAATGCCTATGGGTTTACTTATAGTGACGCGCTTTAGGCGCGCAAAGGGTGCATTTTTTCTTACCAGGCTGTAAGGAAAGGGTTTAGTGTCTCATATATCTTCTATGTGGTTATGAAAGACTGTTTGGTTTGTTTTGCTTATCTGGTTTATAAGCAAGTTTCGTGCCAGTCTGGAAGTCGGTTCTTCACAAAATACTCAGAAAAGCTGCACAAAATGGGGCAGTGCTGCACAAAACGGGGCATACTTTGGACCCAATTCGCAAATAGGGCAAATTTGACAAAGGGTAAGGCTTAATCCGCGCGTTATTCGACAGTTGGCTTGCGTTGTGTAGCTTTCCTCTTTGAAGTCACTCGGTTCTTCAACTCCAAAAAGGTACGTCGTCGTTTAATCTTCTTTAACTGTTGCTCTGCGCTTCTCCGAGTCCACCGTTGGACTGAAAAATCGTTAAGAAGGTCGGTCCACAAGGCTTCGGCATCTTCTAACATATCGTGTTGCGCATATATCTTTGCAACTGCCTCTCTCTCCAGATAGCTTACGCTGCGTTGCGAAAGGCGGAGTGCCCCCATCTTGCGAAGCGTGTTCTGTGCTTTCTCTTTCTCGCCTTTATGGACGTATGCCATAGCAAGTTTCCGATAAGTCTCCGAAAGTCTCCTGGAAGTCTTCGGATCAACACCCTCAACAGCGGCTTCAAGTAGACGGCGTTCCCAGTCCCGATCTCCTGCGATTCGGTATTCTTGCGCGAGTCGGTTCAGCCACGAGAGTCGCCGTGCGGCAGGTAGGACTTTAAGGAGCCGATTCACCAGCGGTTTCGCTTCTTCAAAGTTATGTGCTGCAACCTTCATTGAGGCAACGAGATACAGCAGTGCCGGATCCGCTGGCTTCTCAGCAAGTTTTGCTGCATATTCGGCTGTCAAGTCTTCTAATTCACTGGAACCCCAATAAAGTTCGGTGAGTTTTAATACAGTCTCCACTTCTGATGCCGTGCTTCCAATTGCCAGCCTGCTGCGTAAAAGTTGGATTGCGTTCTCACGTTCTCCAGCGGCAATATAGGCGGATGCCAGGTCTCGATACGTGTGGGTCTGGTTTGGATAAACTTCAATAAACTTCTGGTAGATTTCTATCGCCACTTCAGGGTTACTTCGGATACATCCGTGTGCTACGCTACGCGCGAATTGTTGCCCGAAATTTTGTCCGACAGATGGTACGATCATCTCCTTCGCGAGTGAAGCGAGTTCATCAATTTTTTCCGCTTGGACGAAGGTTCCTATTACCTCCAAATAGTTGTAGCCAAGGACATTTGGGTTGTCCTTAAGAAGTACCAGATACTGGTCAACAGCATCTTTTGCCTGTCCAGTCCGCTGTAACATCTGGGCGTAGCGGTATCGGGTCATGCTGTCCTTGGGTCTCAGAGCAAGCAATGCCTTAAATGCCGCCGATGCTTTTTCAGGTTGATCGGTGCTTTCGTAGAAAACTGCTAACCTGCGATGGGCTTGGTGTGCCTCTGGATTCTTTTGTACAGCTGCCAGAAGTTTTCGCTCGCGGTCGGGTGCATTTTCGGAGCGGCCCACTAATCGCTTCGCGCTCCGAAAATTCCAAGAATGGAGCATCTGTCCGTATCGGTCGCGTTGGTTGGCGAACCGCAACGCCCGTTCCGCAATGTTTTCGGCATCCTGTTCTTGTCCAAGTCGTTCTAAATGTTGGCTCAAATCCATTAGAAAATTCGGGTCGCGTTCACCCATCGCAAGATCTACCGTTTTCTTAGCAACAGCAACAGCGTGCTGTTTAAAGCTGGCATCATAGAGTTTTTCGGAAAATTGGTGAAGCTCTCGAACCCCGCTCGGCGAGTTCAGCAGTTTTGTTACCAATTCACGCACGCTGCTCCTGTCACCTGTGCGCATAGCAACTTGTAGCATCAGGTCATAATATTGACGACGGTTCCTCGGTTCTACTTCGGCGAGTTCTTCAAGCAGTGCCAGCGCTGTTTCGTGTTGCCCAGTTTGGGTCGCGGCGAAGAAAGTGTTAACTTTAAGTGTAAGGTCATCCGAGAATTCCGCTTGCAACGCGGAGAGTATCTCTTGTGCCTTATCACGC
>PYJC01000002.1 GCA_003635255.1 Candidatus Poribacteria bacterium
CGAGAAGCATATGAATTAGAATACCATCGGCATTGACTGCCTCTTGTGCGATTTTGCAGAGTCCTTCATGGGCACGGTGCATAGGGTTCCGTGTCTGGAAAGCGACGACTGTATCCCACCCGCGCGCAGCGATGTCTTCGCGAATTTCAACGGCTGTACGGAATGTGTCCGGGAAATCTTCGCGGAAGTAGGAGTAGTTCAGCACTTCGATCGAACCTGAGAGAACGTTGTCTCCGACATCAGCGAAAGTAGGTACCCCCGGATGTTCAGGATCAGTGGTTCCAAAGGTCTTTTCAATGAGGAGTTGTTTCTGTTCAACTGAGAGTGTCTCAATCGCCGAAACCTTCATAACCGCGAGCGGTGGATTGCCCTCAACGTTCGGATCACGTAGCGCGATGCTGTCGGCATTCTTTACTGCATCCGTGAGTTGTTCGGACGGAACGATGTTCATCACAGGGACGGGCCAGAAGAGTCCGTTCGGTAGTTTCATATCTGTTGCGACACTTATCGCCTCAGCGATATTCATATAGCCCGTGAGCGGTGTAAAATAACCGGATGCGAGCATGACGGCTGATGCAGCGGCACCTGAAGAGAGCAAAACGGACGGCAGTTGCTCCGCCGCTTTGGTCAGTTCGGCACGTTGTGCATCATCCGAAACGTAAAGCGGTTGTAAGGTTTCGGCTCCATGTGGTTTAATCATTTTTTAATAACGTCTCCTTTGAGATTTGCAGTAATCTACAATCAAATTTGTGAATGGCAGGTTACTCTGTTTTAGCCGTTATCTGTTCGACTGTAAAGCCGTTCCATATCCAGTGGTTGTGTTTATCACTTGTCCTGATCCGTAGTTTCGGTGTGAAAATTACTTGGATAAGGTAACCGTTTGTTACCTCGACTGTATCAATTTCTTCAACTTTTTCGTTGCCGGGAGGGACAGTGAGTTTCTTGACAATAGGTTTTCCGTTCGCCAGCAGATTAACTTCATGTGTTGCACTTTCCGCGGATTGGAAGATGTTGGTTACGCGATATGTTCCGTTGGGAAGGTCAAGTTTGAAAGCGGCATCTTCTATGCCCCAGACAGCGTCTCTTCCGAGCGGACCGGGCCCCTCCGGTCCTTGATAGGCTTGACGGGGTAATTTACGCCGGGCATCGGCTCTCGAATCCCTGTGATTCCACTCGGTATCCCATCCGAATTTACCACTCTCGTACATCGTCTTCGGTCCGATAGCGTGGTAATTCGGTGCTGTTTCACCGTTATCGGGTTGCATATCAAAACGGATAATAAGATTTCCGGCTTCTGTCTTATCCCAGTGTTCAAGCATCGGTTCGGCGGCGCGTTTTCTTTTAAAGAGTTTAAGCCGTTTCGTCTCATGGATGAGGTCATAGTTCGGTGTAAGGTCTGCAAACTTCTCAGATTCTGGGTAAAACCAAGCGACCATATAATCGTCGTCGATATAATTTAATTCCACACTCTCATAGTTGTTTCGATTTACCGGGAAATAGTTATAATTGGCTTCATAGTTGAAGAGGTGCGCCACATCATCGGCGTATACACCATAAAAAGCGACAGAATGGACAAACGGTGTGACGTATGCAACTCTCCCCAAGGCATCCGATTTATGCCAATCTGGGCTGCGATGTCTAAACGATGTATGCGGCTCTATCAGACGCGCACCAGAGACAAGGTCGGCAATCTCAGGCGAAATGCGCCCGTGATCGTAAGCGGTTCTCCCGAAGTGGAGTAGACTGAAAACGATGAGACACGCTGCGATAACGCCGCGAGCGATTTTACCCATGTCCAGTGCCAACCAAGGTGCCACCATCAATAGAATATAGAGATGAATTCTATCGTTAATCCAACCGCCCGGTCCATAACCCCACGGTGCTCTGATGAACATGTAGGTAAATACGATCGCAATTAGCAAGAAAACATCGGTCTGTTTTGCCCATTCTTTGCGGTGAACACGATAACAGATAGAGATAACAATTCCGATACCTAACACGAAGAGAAGCAGATAATTAACGGGGATATGCCAGTCGGTGAAATAGACGATTGATTTAACGCCTAAAAAGTATTCCCAAATCCACTTCATACCGCGGTGGCTACCCTCCTGATGCTGTTTGAGACTCTGTAAGTAATACTCCATCAGCACAAAATAGACCGGCACCATATAGAGAAAGAAGCCGAAAAGCGGTTTGAGACGCATGATAAACTCTCGTAACCATTCGGCATGTCGTTCGCGCCACACTGCTGATAGTGCTCTACCGCCCCATATACATCCACCTGCTATAGAAATCCCTAAAACAATAAGTCCATAAGAGGCGATATGCGACAGGTAGGTCAGCAGTAGCAACACATAAAGCCATACGAGGTGTTGGACTTGCATATCGTCTTTATGCTTCCACCAAAAACCGAAACTGAAGAAGAAGAACGAGATGCTCAGTTGGAAGTTATAAAACCCCATGTAAAGGAGGTAATTGTAAGCAAAAGGAAAGCCGAGCCAAGCGTACATAAACTTTCCTTCTCGGTCTCTGTGGACGGCGTTAAGGAAATAGAAAAAAGCAAACGGGACCATGCCTATCGCAATTGAGAGGAAGACCTTCTCTGCAATGACAGGCGGAAATACATAGAGGAGTGTCATCAGCATAATGTGCGATAACCAGTTCGGGAAGATCGTGATGTTCAGCTGCCATGCATCCCGCAACTTATAGTTTTCGTGTTTGGCATACTCCTTAAGGACTAAACCGTTATACACGTGGCTGACACCGTCTTGCGAGGGAAAATAGGCGAAAATCCATAGCGGGAGGAGGTGCAACACCAACAGTACCACAAATAAGTGTTTCCATGACCAACGTTTCCAGTCAAACATGTTCTCTCTCCGATGTATCTAAGTACGACTTAAGCCTGAACATTATCTCTAAAATAGAGACAGTGTTCTGTCAATGGACACCGTTCACATAAAGGTTTTCGAGCATCACAGATGCGTCTACCGAAATAGATTAAATTCATGTGGAAAGGATACGCCTTCCCTGCTGGCACGATCGGTGGTAACACCTGATGCGCTTTTTCTGCGCTGCAGTTGGGTGGAATCAGTCCGAGGCGTTTGGAAATCCGTAGAATGTGTGTATCGACTGGAAAGACCTCTCTACCGCAGGCGAAGGAGAGCGTAACGGAAGCCGTTTTGATCCCGATACCTTTGTGTTGACATAGAAGTTCCAGTGCTGCCTCCGTTTCCATGTCGTGCATGAACACCAAGGAGAGTTCTCCGTGTTCAGTTTTTAGCCATGTGAGAAAGTTTTTGATGGTGTGGCTTTTCTGGTTTCCCAATCCTGCGATTTTTATTGCTGCTTCTACCGCCTTGACATCCGCCTGCAAGACCTCTTCCCACGTCGGATAACGTTCTTTGAGCTTCGCATATCCCTTATCGCGATTCACATCTGTCGTGTTTTGCGATAGGATTGTTAAGATGAGGCATTCCAGCACATCGCCTGCGCCGTCACGGGTCGGCACGCCGAGCAAATCCTCTAATGTTTCTGATATGAGTGCTGCTTTCTCTTTGAGTTCCAATCGTCTTCTTCCGTAACTTGGGTTTTTATTATTATACCACAAATAGGAAAAATAGCAATGTTAAAAGAGGAAACGATACATCGGTTGGTCAAGAGCGACGGCTAAGAGACTCCAGAACGCTCCAATCACGAACTCGCCGAGTACGATACCGAGAAAAAATGGGACAGCTTTCCGATGCAAACGGATACCGCCGTATTTCAGGACGAGCCATTTCAGCAACCATCCGACAAAGATTGAGCCTATCATCGGGTTGATTGCCCAACTCCCGGAGATCGCGTAGCCGACAGGATGTAAATTCCACCACAGAAAGCGCATCCGCATTGCGGCGAGAAGCAGCGTCAGCCCGAACCCAAAGGTTGCGAAGCTGATTGCTGGCACATCTGGTGGTGCAGCGTAGGTGAGCCACGTCTCTAACCGATTGAACGATTCTCGTCCGAATCCTGAAAAACCGCCTTCCGAATAATACATGGACAGATATGCCCAGAATGAGCCGAGCGCGCCTAATGCAGAAGCCAACATCATAATGAACGCAAACCGTCGGATCGGGATATTCGCGCCTTCAGCCAATTTGAAGCCTTCGAGTTGGTGTGGCATGGCATGTGATCGGTGTGCGCGATTTAAACAGTAGAGGTAGGCGAATCCCGTCAAGTTTGTCGCGCCTAATCGGCGGATACCTAACAGGCGTGGTAACATCTCATCGGGTCCGATAAAATGTAGGTCGTGTACTGGGGAGCCGAGTTCCGCACGTAAGCGCGTAATCGCAATTGCAATCGCGTACCAGATCAAGAAGTAGACAACGATGACCCAAAAGTTCATACCCATCTTCAGGCAGAATCCGACGATGAATGCTGCACCACCGAGCAGCCCAATAATGATGAGTCGATATGAAATCGGTTCGTCTGCCTTCGGCGATATGAGTTGGCGTGCGACCCCTTTCAGGTAGCGTCTACTCATCCAGATAGCGACGACGCATAGCCCTAAGTATGCGCCGTGCGACTGCTCCGCCTCATAAGGGAAACGTGGCAGCCCGCGCCATCCTGCGATAACACCTAACAGTCGCTCGGCTCGCCATATCAACCAGAACGCCCAACATGAGAAGGAGAGATCCAAGGGGATAAAGAACGAAAGCCCAACACCGAACGGGAAAACACCGATTGGACTCCAACCGATCCCGCTCCACGGACGTTCTGTAAAAATGCGTCGTAGGTCGTACAACTTTCCGCCGAGACTTGGGACAGCGGGGAACAGAAAATTTAACCCGTTGATGATGTCAATAACAACACCGATAGAGAGTCCGAGCCACATCCACGGCGATCGGAAAAATTGCCGACTCCGAGTCGTCATCTCAAACGGCAATTGGATGATCGGATAGCTCAGTCGCTCCGATTCTACCCACTGCCGCCGAAAGAGCAGACTCAGGCAGAGCATCACAAGGTGGATCGCCACAATAAAAAGCACCCACCAGACGATTGCGGGCAGCCAAGCCATGAAGTAGCGCGATTCATAGATACTTGCAAACCCGTTATAATACCCATCAAGAACGCGCTTATCACTCACAGCCAACCATTGGGGGATATGCAGATGAAACAGGTTCACCCAATCATTTTCGGGTGTGGCGAACCAGTGAGCATGTCCGATAATCGGCATGAGAACCAAGAATCTATCGACACCAGCAAGTCCTGCCCCGACTGAGATGCAAGTGTAGATGACAAGCAACTCGGCGCGGTTGAGGATGAGGGCGTGGTGCAACCGACGCAAAAAGAGCCCGATACCTAATAAGATGAGAATGGTGATAACGGCATTGTAGAAGAGCGAAACCTGCGTAGGACTCCCGCCGCCACGGATAATTGAGGCAGACACCCACCAACAGTTGGCAGGCACTAACACGCAGACGAGGAAAATCGTGAATGGCCGAATTCTGAGATCTTGGGTTGGGACGGTGTTCACCTTCTTTCAAAAGATAACGGTAATATTTTACATCATTTTCCGCTTTTAGACAAAGAATTTTGTGTTTGCCAGTGGAACAACGATCAATGGTCAATTGAATTGCTTATCGAAAAATAATATGGTATAATCAAGTAAGCACGAAAGATGAAGTGACAACAAAATATCTGATGGAGATTTTCGTGTGCTGACGGAAGTCTCTTGACGCTAACAAATATTACAAAGGTTCTGAAAACCGATGCAGCTGAGCAAACGTAAAAAAATTGTTATTATGAGTCTAATTTTACTTATTGGGGTTATTATTTTGCTATCCGTTATCTATCACCAGACTGCGTTGTGGGAACCGGAACAGCACCTAATCACACTGCTTCCGAAATCTCCGATCTGTTATTTGACACTCAAGGAATTGAAAGGTTTAGTCGAGACATTCAACCGGAGCGAGTTTGGGAAACAGACCGCTAAAATGCCACTGCTCGCTGAGATTCAGGAACAACGTTGGTGGAAAGAACTCGTCTATCAGAAACTGGTGTGGGAATACGAAATGGGTGCCAAACTCGACCTTAAGACGGTCACGGGCTATTTTGGTGAGGAGGCGATTCTGGCTTTTTATCAGCGCGAGGGAGAACTCACGTTTCTCCTCATCTCGGCGGTCGGAGGACCAGAGAAACTGAGTATTGAGGCAATCACTGCAACGGATGCGATCAACCCGAAATACAAGCGCATCCAAAACGACTATGGCGATTTTACGATCAATACCATTACGGGGTATCCACGCGATTTCAGTTATACGTTCATCGGAAAAATTGGGATATTAACCCTCGACCCTACGCTCTTGATAGAGGTGCTTGACATCTATAATGCGGGAATCCCTGGTGCGAAAGCGGCACCGGAAAAGCGAACTTTTCTCGCCGAACACCCGATGCGGACGGAGATTCAGGAAAATTATCGTCAAGACAAAAGTACCGGATATGTGGATGTCCAACAAATTACACCTGTATTGGACAATGTAAATCCTAACTCGCTCATTAAACAGATTTTTGAGATGTTTGGAAAGACAGCGTTCTGGACGTTTAGCAATCGGTATGAAGCGGGTGTGATTGTTTCAAAGCATCGACTCCGAAAAAGCACCGGCACCCGTCGTCCCAACTTTCCCACCGGAGATGACGCAAAACCGTTTCTCGCTTTCCCTGAACGAACTGCCTTTGTTACTACATTTCCAGTTCCAAATCAGCAGATGCAGGAACTCTTCGGTAATATCGACCTTTCCCAAGTTTTGGGGACAGACCTGACTATAATGTTAATTGCGCCTGAACCTGATGAGGTAACAGTCGTGCCTTCGTTAGTTCTGATGGCACATACGCAGGCTCCCGAGGCGTTAAAAGGCGTATTGGATATTGTGAAACAGGGAAAAATTGCTGTCGCTGGCAAACCTCTTAAATTCCTTGAACCACAGGATTACAGCGGTGTTACTATCCAACCCGTACAACTCCGTCTCAATTTTCTGTTGGCGGTTGCAGGCGGGTATACGATTGTTGATGACTATTTTGTTTTGGGCACAACAACTGCGGGATTAAAGGCTGTGATTGATGCGACAATAGGTAAAACGCCTACCTTGAGTGATATAGCATTTTCCACAGGTACGAACGGTGCTCAGGTATTCATTCAACCGGAACTGCTTGTGCCAGAGTTAAAACGCTTCCTGCCGTTGGTAACCGTGCTCGCCTCTCTCACGGGGCAGGAATTAGATGCAGGTTTAACACAACGTATCACAGAGAATTTATCTCCGTTGGAGTCCCTCGGTCCGATTACTGCCGAAGTAGATTTTAGTGAGCAGCACGTGGATGCTGAGGTTCGGATTGTTTTGGAGAAGTAATCCGATCGTTTTAGGGTTTGATATGACATCTGGCAGTTTTTGTGGTATTCTTAATTGCACACAGAATGAGGATAAGGAGATTTACGATGGAAAAAGAAACGCTTGAAACTATTATCCAACGGTTAAATCGGTTAGAGAAGACTGTCGCAGAAATGAATCAGAAACTCTCTTTGGTTGTTGAGGAAGCGGTACCAAATCCGCCAAAGGACTTTGAAATGCAAAATGACAACCAAGATGATAATATCGGAACGAAAGTGATTGCAGAAATATTCAAGAAGATGGGAATCTCTGAAGATTTTGAACTTAGACCGATTGAGGAACTTCATGAAAGTATGAAACAACGTGGGATTCGTGCTGAGGACAACGAGTTTAGCCGCGCAATTATCGAAGAACGGGAGAAATAACATTGTACCACTTCTATTTCGATGCAAGCGCGCTTGTTAAACGGTATACTCGTGAATCTGGCAGTGATAAAATGCGCTTTCTTTTTCGCAATGTGCCTTTAGCACGTTTGTTGTGCTTAACAATTGGGGCAATAGAAGTTTTTTGGATATGCATTCGTAAAAAGAATGATGGTCGCATCACGATTAGTGAATTTACTCAAGCCGTTGGACATTTAGAATATGAAATCATTAATAATCAATCAAACTTCAGGAAAATCTCAGTCCCAGATTCGCTTGTCTGGAACTCAATGCGTTTGATTGAAACGCATTCACTCAATAGTGTGGATGCCTTGGTTTTACGTTCAGCGTTAGACATCGCAACAGAACTCCGCAGTACAAACGATACGTTAGTACTCGTCGCCTCAGATCAACGCCTTCTCCGAGCGGCGCGTGCCGAAGGATTACAAGTCTTCAACCCCGAAATAGATTCACAACAGATACTTACAGATTGGATAAGTTAACATAATGGAAACAAAAATTGGTATCGGCATCATAAGTTTTGCCCACGGACACGCCAACGCCTACTGCAACCGGATGCAGACGTTTGACGATGTCCAGCTCGTCGCATGTTGGGATGATAACGTTGAACGCGGCGAAGCCGCAGCAACGCAATACGACATGAATTATTCACCGCATCTCGAAGACGTTATCAACCACTCGGATATTCACGCCGTTATCGTGACCTGCGAAACGAATCGGCACGCAGAGATGGTAGCAGCAGCGGCATCCGAAGGGAAACACATCCTCTGTCAGAAGCCGATGGCACTCACACTGGCGGATTGTGATCGGATTGCGGCGGTCGTGGAGAAGACCGGCATTAAGTTTATGATGGGTTACCAGATGCGACGCGACCCAGCGAACATCGCAATGAAGGCACTCATTGACAGCGGTGTGTTGGGCAAAATCGGTGTACTGCGTCGCCGACACTGTATCAATGCATTGTTTAGCGAAGCCTTTGTGACCGGACCCAGTCGTTGGCATATCGATCCAGAAAAGAACATGGGGATGTTCATGGACGATGCCTCACATGCAACAGATTTTATTCACTGGATGCTCGGCAAACCGACGAGTGTTATCGCTGAAATTGATAACATCTTGACGGATGTTGCACCTGATGATACCGGATTGGCGGTCTATAGATTCGCGGGTGGAGAGATGGCGATTCTACTGAATACATCTGTGACGCTCGCCGGTGAAAATACGACCGAGATTTATGGCGATCAAGGCGTGGTCATACAGAACTATGGCGATGCCCCTTCTTGCAATATCCCACGCCCTGCGGATGCGGTCGCGCTGAAATTGTATACACGAGATGAACCCTCATGGAAGGATTTGGGTGTCCCAATTCCAGATGGTCATGGCGAACGGATCGCTGGCGTGCCACGTCCATTTATTGATTGTCTGAAGAACGATACGGAACCTGATGTCACAGTAGAGGACGGACGGGTTTCGGTGGAGATGATTTTGGGGGCATATCGTTCTGCACAAGAGGGACAACGTGTCACTTTTCCGCTCTAAAATTATCAATTTTCCCGCCAAGACCCCATGCTTTAGCTTTCGGGATGTAAGCGGGCATTGCATTTGAAAATCAAAAAAGATTTGACATTTCAGAGAAAAATGTGGTATAATCCTATTAACACTTTGGACACCGCTTTGACCTTACACAATCCTTGTGTAGGAGGTGTCCGCTTCGGTCAAAGGAAGTTAAAAAAGTGTTAAGTGTCAATACCACTGAAAAAGTATTTGGGCAGTTAACGCGTAAGTTTCGGAGCAGAGGTGAAAGTCTGCACGTTGTATTGCTGCCGCTTTCAACTTTTCTATCCGTTTCAGATAGAGGCAGGTGGGGATACCCAGGACGACCTGATATGCCTTTGGGAACTTAATTCACCCCAAAGGGAAACGCCTGCTGGTGGAGACGACGTAAGACGGTAGCCCCTCGGGAAAACCGCTATTGTCTATGAAGCCGAAGCCCCTACCTTTAGGTAATGGGTGGTATCACGGACTGTTTCGGCGCATGATGCTGAGAATCTGACCTGTCATACCGGTAGCAGGGGATTGCGTTGCAAGGAAAAGTGCTGATGTGACAACCTGCTCCGGTTCCTTCCACGGATCGCTTTGTGCCCTGAAAGTTCCTGAACTTTCCCAAGCAGGTTTTGAGAGCTCCGTTTTCACGGGACCCGGAATAAGGACGTTCGCGATGATACCATCTTCCCATACCTCTTCGGCAATCGACTGCGTTAATCCGTGCAGTGCCGCTTTGGAGGCACAGTAAACGCTGAGATTTGAACGTCCAACCTGTCCCATACCGGATCCAACATTGATGATATTACCACTTCCCTGTTGCTGCATGAGTGGCAGTGCAGCACGACAACAGTACACAACACCCATTACATTAATCTGCCACCCTTGTTCCCACTCCTCATCTGTGGAATCTAAAAACAGACCTCTCGGATTGATGCCAGCGTTGTTCACAAGTATATCTATCCGCCCGAATTGATCTACGGTCTTCTGAACGAGGTTTTCCACTTCTTCGCGGCTCCGCAAGTCGGTTGGCACAGCAATGGCTTCACCGCCTTGTGCTGTTATCTCTGTAGCGACTTCCTCAAGTTGTGCGGCACTTCGTGCAGCGATGACGACGCTCGCACCTTCAGCAGCATAAGCAATAGCGATCGCTTTACCAATACCGCGTCCCCCGCCAGTAATAATAGCGATTTTATCTTTCAGTTGCATGATGGTGGATCCTTCTAAAAACGCACCTATAAATTACTGTTAATGCTCCGTTGTCATTGTGTACGATGCCACATATTGATCAGGTTTGCCAAATGCGCTCGACCCGCTTTAACTTTCCGCTCCAAATCTTTTGCGAGTCCAGAGAGAAGATCTGTCCCGGCGTTCTTAGCGTTTTCTACCTGTTGCTTCAGTTGATAGGTGCGCCCAGTTTTGAGTCGATTTATCTCTAAACGCAGTTCACTTGCTGCACGGTTAAGATTTCGGAGTTCAGCTTGTAATGCTGCCCGTTTTTCGGCAGCCGTCTTTTCAGAGATCTGTGGCTCTGTATCTCCGAGGCTTAGCCGCTCCAGCGTCTGAATGTCCTGTTCATGATATGCCCGGTTAATAAGCGGCATCAGCTGCTCTCGTCTGTGTTGTTCTTTAGCATCT
This sequence comes from Candidatus Poribacteria bacterium, assembly GCA_003635255.1. Taxonomy (GTDB): domain Bacteria; phylum Poribacteria; class WGA-4E; order WGA-4E; family WGA-3G; genus WGA-3G. The sequence goes on from PYJC01000002.1 coordinate 10,985, forward strand.
ATAGTTTTGTCTGGGTGGTACCGTTTGGCGAGTTTGCGGTAGAGATTTTGCAGATGTTTTGCCTGAGGGGCAGGGAGTGGGTCGTCTTCGGATGTTGGTTGTGAATCATCTACCGCCTCGTATGCCTCAACACGTGCGCGACTTGTTTTAAAACAGGATTCCACACGCGCTTCTATCTCTTCCTCACTCACATTTTCTCGACGCAATTGGAGTCGGAGGCGATATTCCTTCGTTTCGAGTTCAACTTTATCAAGTTCAAGGTAGTAGCGGCTGATATGTGCATTGTAACGGTGTTGAAATGTGTCAACTTCTGACTTAATTTTTTCAACCGTTACTGTGAGTGTCTCTACCTGCCCTCGTTTTGCCTCAATAGCATTGAGGAGTCGAGCTGTCTCCTTTTCATCGGCGTTATTGATACGAACTAAAACGGCAGGTTCCATAGTATTTCTCAGCCAGTCGGTAAAGTAGTTTGTTTTGTAACGGATGCCCAAGTGACAAGTGCGCGGTCGAAAACCGCGCCGACAAGTCTCTTTGGGAAATTACTTTTTCCGGTAGGTAATACGTCCCCGCGTGAGATCATAAGGGGATAGTTCTACAGTTACCTTGTCACCTGGCAAAATTTTGATAAAAAACTTCCGCATTCTACCAGAGATATGGGCAAGGATCTGATGTTTGTTATCCAATTCCACACGAAACATCGCATTGGGTAAGGGTTCAACGACAGTGCCTTCAACCTCTATTTTGTCGTTTTTAGAGGGGGCTTTCTCTTCATCTTCAACTTCGACCTCCATATCGAGATCGGCATCGATGTCTTTGTCCTTTCGCTTTTTGGATTGTGACCTCCGCTTCGGACGAGGTGGATTGGCATACCGCGTCTGCGGCTTGCGTTTATTTCCTTGTCTATTTCCTGAAGGTTTGCGATTCACAGTATAAATCTCCTTTTTTGTAGGTGCGATACAAGGCTTTCTCCCTACGAAACGCAGTAAAGGTAAAACACCTACGGGCTGGTGCACTTATAAAGCACACCTACTATTCTTCTTCAAAACTAAAATGTTTCCCTGTTTCAACGACAAGTTCGCGGAAATAGTCGGTTGCGAGTTGTAATTGCGTCTCAGCATCCGTCTTGTCCGTGCTTGTCGAGACTAAATCTACCGGCATGGTATTTCCGTCCGCTTTACGGAGGGAGACATACGCCTTTAGATAAACATCTGGATGGCGTTCCATCACCTTTTGCATCAGTGGTGAAACTTCGGCTTCAAACATACTTACATAAACCCGCGTCGTGGTAATCTCTGCGCGGTAACGTTCAGCAATCAACGGTTGAATATGGGTCTCAAAAATAGCTTTCATTTCACGCGGTGGACCGGGCATCATCATAAGTGTAGACGCTTCGTGTTCAACGCTAATACAGGGTGCCCAGCCTGCTGGATTCTGTAAGACTGTAGCAGTTTCTGGCACAGTTGCCATCTTTGTGAGTGCTTCGCTAAGCACGTCGTTCTCTGACATCTCGCGGCGTTTCCGATATTCGGCGATAGTCTCTTCACTCACGACAGGTTTTGTACCGATAAGAGATGCCACAACCTCAACAGTCATATCGTCAGGGGTGGGTCCAAGACCGCCGGTTGTCAGGATAAGAGACGTTTCGCGTTTAACCGCGGAATCCAGTGCTTCGGACATCTCCTCGGCATCGTCGCGTAGCATCGTAACTCTGCGTAGTTCTCCACCAATCTGAAGAATCTGTTGCGCAATCCAGTGGGCATTGGTATCCTGAATCTGTCCAAGTACTAACTCTGTGCCGATCGAAAATAGTTCAATAGCCACGCGCGCCTCCTTTTAGAGTGCCTGTTTGAGAAATTCAAATGCCCCAACACCGTGGAAACTATGCCCTGCCTCAAATACCTCAAATCCGAGTTTGTCGTCGGCATTGAAGCAATTGAAAATCGCTTTTGCTTCATTAACCGCGAATCGTGTCGCTTCAATCGGAAAGATGGTATCTTCGGTGCCGGACTCAACAAATAGTGCACGTGGGGCAATCAACCCCGCGATGTCATACATCTCAGCATATTGTAACACATTCGGTATGTAGTTGTCTATACAATGGCTCAGACTCAGGATGCTATCCCGAAACGTATTGAAATAGCCACTCACGACAGCCGCTTTAACACGTGTATCAATCGCTGCGGTAAAGAAGGTTGTTGTACCGCCACCAGAGATTCCCATGATGCCGAGGCGGTTCATATCAACCTCCGGGCGGGTTGATAGATAGTCAAACGCACGTATAGCGTCGTAAACCCGCCATCCGACCATCGTTTGTCCTAACAGAAGTGCGGCACCCGCACTCGGTTGGCATGAAGAGCTTCCACCGCCTTTTTGGTCGGCAACGGCATCGCGCCGGTGCCCGAACCCAAATTGCTCAATGGCAAGCACGGTATAACCGTGTGCCACACATTGGAGCGCGAAATCGTTCTGATAACCGCCAAATTCTGTCCGCATACTACCGTCTTCCTCTATTCCGACGATATCATCTACGCCGCGCCCGTGCCCTGCTAAACAGAGAATCGTCGGGTTTGGCGTTGAACTGCTAAGATTTTTCGGAGAAAGGAAATACCCAAAAATAACCGAATGCGGACGACTCTTGAACTGAAGTGTTTCACGGGTATAGCCTGCGAATTCTCGCGATGCCAAAACCTCCGGTTGTAAGTCGCATTTTTCCTGTGGAAAACCGCCCACCAATTCGGTAAGTTTTGCGCGCAGGTCGTGTTGCCACGCTTCTGCTGCAGCCGAGGTGGTCGCCTGAAATGCCATCTGGCGCGGTGTCTCAGCATATAATTGGTGCGTAAATGCTAAAGTGTCTTTTTCGTGTTCGTGATGCATCGGTTTGCCTTCAAAAGTTATTCAATTAACGCTATTATCGATTCAATAGGTTCAAAACGAAGCCGGTTGCCATCTTCGGATAGAAGTAGGTAGATTTTTGTGGCATTATTGAACCTGCCATAGCCACATCCAAAACCTGTTCAACGGGTGTCGGATTCATGAGGAGTGCGACGCGATCCGCCCCCGCCTTCACGTATGCAACGGCATCGTCCGCATAAGCGGTGTAACTGATATGATCCGCCAACGTCTCAATCTGGAATATCTCCTTGATGAGGGTTTCTTGAACGAGTGTTACGTCTAATTGCCCAGATTTTACTGAATGCGGAATCAGTAGACGATATTTATCGTCTGCGGTATACATTCCGACAGCAGATGATTTTCCTTTAAGTGCCTCCAATTGTGCCATAAGGTCTGCTTGCGTGTCAACCTTATATACTTCAAATACTTCGGGGAGTTTGGCAATAGCGTGGGCAATTGTATCGGGACTGAGCTTATCGAGCAGCCGGTGAATCGCTAAAACAGCCAAACCCGGTGATTCCATCCTGACGAGGTTCACCATCATATAGCCGTAGCCAGATAATCCGGTAGGCGCCATCTCTTCTTGAAAAGCGAGAGCAGTTTCATAACGGTGGTGTCCATCAGCGATGAGGAGCGGTATCGATGAGAACAGGTTTTGAATCTCTCGGTTACGCTCGGCATCCGCTAAGCACCACAATTGGTGCGTGCTACCAAAGGTTTCTGTACAATCAATTTCGGGTGGGCGGTCATCGGTAAAATCTTCCATTATCTGTTCAATATCGCCAGCGGGATCGGCGTAAATTAGGAAGATCGGGCTTAGGTTCGCGTGGCATTCGCGCATAAGGTTCAGCCGGTCCGCCTTCGGTCCTGCGTGTGTCTTTTCGTGCGGTAGAACAACGCGATTTTCAAAGGGTTCCAGTTTCACGAGTGCGACCAAGGCACGACGTGTATAGTTTTTTCCGTCCGGGGCATTAAATGATTGATCGTAGATATAATAGCGGGGGGTTGCATCCCGTGTGAGGATACCGTCCGAGATCCACTGATTCATCAGTGTAGCGGCACGTGTATACTGATTTGCGTCGTCAGTGTCATCATCCTGCGGTTGGCTCAAAATTAAGCGGATGATATTGGCAGGGTGACGTGCCTCTAAAGCGACCCGTTCTTCAGGTTTAATGACATCGTATGGCGGTGCTATGATATTCGCGAGGTCTCCTACCTTTGTCGTGTTATAGCGTAAGCCACAAAACGGAATAACTACTGTATCCATGAATCTCCCCGGGTTAATCCCATAATCTTGTGCTAAAGTAGCGTTCGCCGAGGTCGTTAAAGACTGTAACGATCACGCCTTCCTGTATTTGTTGTGCAACTTTGTAGGCACCATAAAGGTAGCCACCGGAAGATTGCCCAACAAACCATCCGCGGCGCGCGAGGCGGCTGCACATTTCGTAAGCGTTTTCAATCGTGGTGGGGATGCGGCAATCAATCACGGATTCGTCCAAGATTGCTGGCACAATACTCTCTGGGTCCCCGAGCGGTTTAAGTCCCTCAATACCGGGGAATATATCTGGTGAAATCGAGCAGACCTGGATGTTAGGGTTGTAGTTTTTCAGCCGCCTACCGACCCCCGTAATAGTGCCGCCCGTCCCGACACCAGCGACGAAGTGTGTAATTTTTCCACCTGTTTGGTTCCAGATTTCGACACCGGTGGTTTCATAGTGTGCCAGCCAATTGTTTTCATTGTCGTATTGCGAGTTAAAAAAATACCGGTCAGGTTGCGCTTCATAGCGCCGATCAACTTCGCGTAGTGCTTCATCGTAACCGAGGAGGGCATCGGTATGGATGATATTTGCCCCGTGCGATTGGATACGTTTTATCCGTTCTTCGCTGGCGTTGTCTGGGATTACGAGTTCAACTTTGTAGCCGAGGGCTGCACCTATCATAGCATAGGCGATCGCCGCGTTGCCAGAACTGGAGTCGAGGATAACCTTTTCGTGTGTGAGCTCTCCTGATGCAATCGCCTCAGTGAGCATCTTTAAGACCGGTCGGTCTTTAATCGAGCCACCGGGATTATAGCTTTCTATCTTCGCGTAAATGTCAATATTCGGCAATTCGTCAGCGAAGAGATCTATCTTCGCGAGGGGTGTCTGTCCTATTATTTGAAGCAGTGGATGTTCTGAAATATTCACTTTTTCAGGCTTTCGCATGCTCATTGTAGCGTTATTTATCCTGCCTTTTGTTTTATTTCCAAGCGATTGAAGATTGATCAAACCGTTCGTGAAGCAAGTTTTCCATGTAAGCCTTTGCTGTCTCGCCGTTTAATTGTTTTTTCAAGATAGGCATGACTTCAAATTCGGTTAACCGGACGGTTGGGTTTAATCCGTGCAGCGGCGGTAGCCAATCCCGAAACGTATCAAAGAAAGCGCGTTGCGCAGCACGTCCGTTTACGTATGGGAAATCTGCTGTCCGCCGTCGGAATCGCTCTGGTCCTTTGGCGAGTGCTGCGATATGGTGTTGCTGACAAAACTGCCGATATTTTTCCGGCACAAAGGCGAGCGGTATATTCACTGGGTAAAACTGGAATGTCCGTTCGCGGAATTGTGTGAAATGTTGCAGTTCGTCGAACTCAAAAATAAAGCGATAGGGTTCTGGAAAATAGGCATCAGGAATCAGGTACCCGTCGGTTTTCGCAGTTGTGCCTTCCCAGTCGCCTCCGAGTTCAGCGTAAAGTGCCATCACCGCATCATAGTGTTCACCGAAGTGTTGACGACACGGTTTGTTTCGGAGCCAGTCAAACTGGGCGCGGCGTTCTGCTGCTATTCCAAAGACCTCCTCTACCAATGCGATAATACCTACCTCTAACCGCATGCAGCCACCCGGGTGCTTTCTATCTTTTGTTTCGGAGAACTTAGGTCAATGTTACACGGGATCGGTATCGAGATTCTTCAAGGCATCCGTGTTTGTTGTGTCAATCAAACTTGCGAGGTAGTCGCGATCGCGTTGGAGTGCCTCCAATTTATTATCACCGTGGACGAACTCTACTTCCAGGTATCCGTCATATCCAGCCTTACTGAGAATCTCAACGATTCGGGTGTAATCCACGACCCCATCTGCGATGGGACATGCTCTACCGTTTTCATCAAAGTTTTGTGCATGGACATTTACGATGTGTGCGGCAAGTTTTTCAGCGGCATCATGCGGCTCATCAGCATCTGACCGTGCAAGCGGTTGATAGTAGGTTTTCAGCGCCGGCAGCTTAACGTCTTCAATTATCTCTAAGATGCTTTCGACACTGTCAGTCAAATGGTTATTGTGCATTTCTAAGCCGAGCCGGATGCTACGGAAATTCGCCCACTGCGTAATGCTCACCAATCGAAAGTGAATCAGGCGTTTATCGGAAGGCGCGATCGATCTTGAAGGACCCCCTCCGGACCAGATTCGGACAACGTCAGTGCCAAGGTCATGTGCTATTTTAAAGGCTTCTTCAAAGTGTTTTTGATGGAGATGCATTAACGGATCAATATACGAACCGAACGCCGAAATCGCTAAGCCTTTCCGTTGTGCCATCTCCTTAACGCTTTTAGCGTAGTTTTGGTCGTAGTCCGCTGGCAAATGTGGTGGCTTTCCCCAAAGTTCAATGCCATCAAAACCGTGATCCGCCGCGATGTCAATAACCTCTTCCAACGGTTTATCCTGAAAAGCGATGGTGCATAGACCTAATTTCATAGTTTTTCCCCTACTGTCTATTATGTATAATATAGGATACCACAGGTTTAGACGGATTGCAAGAAAAGTTTGCTGCGTTATCAGTTGTCAGCAAGCACCTGTCTTCGATAGACTTGACATAGTTTAACAAAGCTGCTACACTTGTCAAGAATTTTTGTGGAGTTAATGGGTATGTCGAGAACGAAATAATGCACCGAATTTTTAAATCCCTCACCACCATCTACCTGCTGTCTGTTTTCGCTACACTTTCGGGGTGTGCGACAGATAAACAGAAGCCGATCGAATTAAGCGTTTTCGCTGCAATCAGTTTGACGGATGCACTGGGTGAAATTGGGACAGCATTTACAGCGGAAACTGGGGCTAAAGTCTATTACAATTTTGAAGCCTCCACGACGCTACAACGTCAACTCGAAAAGGGCGCGTCAGCGGACGTTTTCATCTCAGCGAGTCCGCGTCAGGTCATTGCTTTGGAAACTAATGGGCTGCTTGAAGTCGGCAGTCGCCACGATCTATTGACCAATCGGTTAGTGCTTGTCTCTGATGAAACCGCGCGGATTTCTGTGGAAACTCCTGATAGCCTCGCTATGCCTGAAATTTCGAGGATTGCTATCGGACACCCCAATATAGTGCCTGCTGGCACTTACGCCAAAGAAGCCTTGACCCACTTTGGATTATGGGAAATACTGCAATCAAAGTTGATCTTTGGCATGGATGTACGGGCAACACTCGCTTATGTCACCGCTGGAAATGTGGATATTGCCATTGTATATAAAACGGATACAACACTGACCGAGAATATAAAAGTGCTTTATGCGTTACCGTCTGAGGCGTATACACCGATCATCTACCCAGCTGTCGTTATGAAGGATAGCCTGCGAAAGCAATTGGCGCGTAGATTTATTAGTTATCTACAATCTACGCAGAGCGGTGAAGTTTTTGAAAAGCACGGATTTACCTTTTTGGACTGAAATGAGGATAACTCCCGCCGAAGTTGCCGCCCTCTCTTTATCTATAAAAGTTGCGTTGCTGAGTCTCGTTATAATGCTCCCACCAGGACTATTGGTAGGCTGGCTCCTTGCGAAACGGACGTTTCCCGGTAAGGCTTTCCTGAATACGTTTGTGATGTGGCCGTTGGTACTGCCACCTATCGTCAGTGGATATTTACTCCTGATCCTATTGGGTAAGCACGGGTTCATCGGTGGGTTTATCCATCGAGTTTTCGGTATAGAGATCGTTTTTTCACAGGTGGCTGTTGTTATTGCGGTCTCAATTATCTCATTCCCACTGTTAGTACGCAGTATTGTGACGGGGATGGAGGCTGTACCACAAGAACTTGAAAATGCTGCACGGACGCTCGGCGCATCACCCCTGAAGGTATTTTGGACGATAACATTTCCGCTTGCATATCGTGGAATTATCGGTGGAACGATCCTCGGTTTCTCCAAAAGTCTCGGTGAGTTCGGTGCCACAATCATGGTGGCAGGAAACATTCCCGGCAAAACCCAAACGATGGCGTTAGCGATTTTCAGTGCTGTACATCTCGGAGAAGATGCCTCTGTTTATCGACTGGTATTTGTTTCAACCGTTGTGGCCTTCATAGCACTCTGGTTAACGGAACGTTTCACTCTTCGTTAGCGAAAATAAATAACGTGAACTCGGTTTAAGAATTTTGAGTCAAGAAACGGACTGCAAGTCCCCCTGATAAGGGGGTGTTTTTGCTGGGGTGTTTCCCTTAGGGGATTTTCTTCAAAGTTAAACCATTATTTGCGCAATATTCTCACTTATAGTGGATTTGAATGTTTATATCGAACTCACGTTAAATAAGGAGAAAATAATGAGTTTGGAAATGTGGATATTTTTTGGCTTAATCGCTTGTGGTGCGCTCGTCTGGTATCTATATCAGCGTTCCAAGAACGATGATACGTCTGAGAACACAGAGCCTCAGCCCGATGATACTGCTAATGCAGATGATGAGTATGAAGATCTGCTTTTGACAGGTATAATGCTCAGTGAGGTGTATGATGATGACGATTCATCTGACGATGTAGATCATAGTATGGATGACAGCGGTGGATTTGACGATAGTGGGTTCGAGTAAGAGGATTGGCTATGACAGATAGTACCGAAATCAGGCTCGATTTTCGCAAAAGCCTCGGTAGTTTTACCTTAGAGGTCAATTGCACGTTGGAAACGAAGGTTTCGGCGTTTTTAGGCGTGTCAGGGAGCGGGAAAAGTACGCTTCTCAATTGCGTTAGCGGTACGCTGACACCTGATGAAGGTGAGATCGCTTTTGGAGACGAGATACTTTACAAGTCTGCCGCTAAGATTAATCTACCGCCTGAAAAGCGGCGGTTCGGCTATATTTTTCAGGAGGGATACCTATTTCCGCATCTCACTGTTGCACAGAACATCCGATATGGACAGCCGAATCCACGAAAGTATTCAGATGCGATAGATGTGCTTGAAATTTCCGAACTGCTCCAGCGGTATCCGAAAGAACTCTCTGGCGGCCAACGTCAACGGGTTGCGATCGCGCGGGCACTCGCTATGGAGCCGCGGATGCTCCTTATGGATGAGCCGCTTGCTGCACTTGATAGCGCACTAAAAAACCGAATTATCCCATATTTGCACCATATTAAAGAAGCCTTTGAGACACCAATCCTCTATGTCACCCACGCCTTTTCTGAAGCGATGGCACTCGCCGATGAAGCCTTCCTGATTGCTGATGGCGAAATCATGGCGCGCGGTGAACCGCATCAATTACTGACTGCGCCCTCCGCGATGCCTATTGCACAATTGACCGGTGTCGAAAACATTCTACTCCTTCCCGTGATCGCTTCAGACAAGGTACGTGGTTTGACCTCATTGGAAATCGGAGCCCAATCGCTTGTAATTCCTTACATTGAGGCAGAAGTCGGCGAAGTCGTTCCAGTCGCTATTCGGGCTGAGGATATTATTATCTCGCTTGAACCGAATCTCACGATTAGCGCACGTAACATATTACTCGGGAAGATTCAGTACCTTGATGTCAGGAGCGAACGAACATGGCTCTCTATTCTTGTTGAATGGCATCACCTCGCTGTAAAGATCACACACGAAGCACGTGAAGCGTTGGAGCTGAGAGAAAATATGGAGGTTTACTGCGTCATCAAAGCAAGTGCCATCAACCGCCTCTGGGATTAAATCCATTATCTCCAAAACGTAGGGTTTTTGTTAGGGGTCTTTGATAGGGTGTTTTTGCGGATTTTTTCACGGTTTGTAACCGCACCGGACAATCCACAAATGATCCCTCACGCGCTGTACAATCAACATGTCTATGGTATTTTATTCTCTGTCTGAAGACTCTCCCAAAGCGCATCCACCTGCATACAGAGTTCTTCAAACGTCCCCTCATTCTCTATTACAACATCCGCATATTTAACTTTCTCCGAGACAGGCATCTGGGCATCAATCCGCGCTTGAACTTCGGCTTCGGTGAGCGGTCTTCCTTGTGCAACACTGCGCTCCAAAGTGCGTTGCAGCTGCGTCACCGGCGATGCCGTCACGACGACAATCAGATCGACCGTATCATAAGCACCGGCTTCGATAAGGAGCGGCGCATCCAGTAGCACAATGCACGTTGGATCCTCTGTGACAAGCTGGCGCGCCTGTGCGCGTGAACGTTGGATAATCAACGGGTGCAGGATGCTGTTCAGACGTTCGCGTGCGGCTTTATCCTTAAAAACGATTGCCCCCAGTTTCTTCCGACTCACATCTCCAGAGGCTTCAAGAATGTCCTGCCCAAATGCCTCGGTCAATTCGTTAATAACCGGGCTGTCTGCCTTGAGGAGTTGGTGTCCGATTTCGTCTGCATTGATCGGAATCGCACCTTTTTCTGTGAGCAGCTCTGAGACAGTCGTCTTTCCGCAGGCAATCCCGCCCGTAATTCCGACGATAGTGCCGTGTGCGCGGTGTGTTGTTGCTGTTTCCATACCATTGAGTGTATACGACACACTAAAATTTGTCAACTGATGGCTCTGCGCTCTGCTTCGCACTTTTCCAAGCGTTTATGAGAAACCCAGGGACCCTATCCTAAACTTGGAAACATTATTTATAGTTTGTATCAAATGACCCCATGAGTTATACTCATAGTATGAGTCAGCCTAACAAGTAGATGTATTCGCATCACCACTGGTGTCAATTTTAAAAAAATAACCGTCTCGATACCAGACCCGATAGGTTCGGTTTCCTAGAAGAAATCCGCAGAAATACCGTTTTTGATAGGGGTCTTTGATAGGGGTCTTTGCTTGGGTATTTCTGCGGATTTCTGTGTATTTCTTCTAAGCAAAGACCCCCAGCAAAAACACCGAACCGGATTCTACGCGGAAACCTTGAAGACTCCATAACCCTCTTTAGTCCTGTAGGGTTTATTCACTTCGGTGTTTCTGCTAAGCACATCATTTCCCAAAGAAGATGCCATCGAATCCAACTCAACCCACTCAGAAACGATCGTTTGAAAGCTAATAAACATCAGCACTCCAGCTATCCTATGGTCATTTGATACTATTTTACGATCAACAGTTTCCGGGTTGCTGTGAAGTTGCCTGCGGTGAGCGTATAGAAGTAGAGGCCACTCGCTACTTGTTCACCGATTTGATTTTTACCATCCCAATACACCGCCCGATGCTTGCTCCGATAAACACCCGCAGGTTGATGCCCAAGGTCCAACGTCCGCACCAACCGACCGTCAATGCTATAGATAGAGAGCGTAACAGCTGAAGGTGTAGCAAGTTGATAAGGTAACCACGTCTCAGGATTGAAGGGGTTCGGATAATTCGGTAACAATGCCGTCGTCTCCGGTATCGCCCGCATTTCTGTGAGCAGCTGCAGCAGCCTTTGAAGCACTGCGGGGACGCTGTGTCCGAGGGGCCCTGCCTCCGCAAGTGCATCAGCAACGTTGCGATAGGCTATGTCCCGGGGCAAAACCTGTCCGTGTGCTTTCCACATCGGTGCCTCGGCGATAACTTCCAGCTCCGCCGCCTGTTCTACCGCTGTCGCTAACGCCGCTTCTACCGCTTCCAGCGAAAGCCCGCCGAGATTACCACCCGCAGCATCAATGCCTTGCGCAACAGCCGTGAGGTCTGCCAAGTCAACAACGCCATCGGCGTTGACATCTGCGGGGAGGTTGACACCAATGGGAACCTGCGTTCCATAAAAGAGGGCAACAATCGCAAGGTCAATGACCGTTACTTGTCCATCTCCATTGACATCCAAGGGGTCAATTCCGGGACCAGGTCCATCGCCAATCACCTCAATGCTGAAAGTCAAAGCAGCAGATGCCCCGCCGGTATCTGTGGCGGTGTAAGTAGCAGCAGTTGTCCCCACAGCCGTTGGTGTGCCACTGAGCACCTGTGCTGCTGCATCAAATACCAACCCATCAGGCAGTGGCTCCAGCGTGTAGGTGTAGGGGGGCGTGCCACCTGAGGCAACTGGTAAGGACAAGGGATCAATCGGGGTGTTGGCAGCGAATGTCTGATCGGGGATCTCGGTGGGTGTGAAGGTAATTGGTGGCGGTGTGGGTTTAGATATAAGTTGCCACAGGAGCACAGTGCCGTCCCAACTCCCACTGGCGAGGGTGCTGCCATCGGAACTAAAAGCAACACTATCAACACTGTCGGTGTGTCCCATAAGGGTATTTCTGGGAGTGCCCGTCGCGACATCCCATAAACGCACAGTGTTGTCATTGCTCCCGCTGGCGAGGGTGCTGCCATCGGAACTAAAAGTAACACTATTTACACCCCCGGTGTGTTCCGTGAGTGTATTTCTGGGAGTGCCCGTCGCGACATCCCATAAACGCACAGTATCATCCCAACTCCCGCTCGCAAGCGTAGAGCCATCGGGAGAAAACGCAACACTAAAGACCCCGAGGGTGTGTTCTGTGAATGTGTTTCTGGGAGTGCCCGTCGCGACATCCCATAAACGCACGGTGTTGTCCTCACTCCCGCTGGCGAGGGTGCTGCCATCGGGAGAAAACGCAACACTATAGACCCAGGCGGTGTGTCCCATAAGGGTATGTATGAGGGTGCCCGTATTGGCGTTCCATACCCGCACGGTGTTGTCACCATTCCCACTGGCGAGGGTGCTGCCGTCCGGACTAAACGCAACACTTCTAACCAAAATAGGAAATTCGGAGTCTATCGTAAGGGTGGTTCCGGGAGTGCCCGTCGCGACATCCCATAAACGCACACCATCATAACCGCCGCTGGCGAGGGTGCTGCCATCCAGACTAAACGCAACACTTCTAACCCAACTGGTGTGTTCAAGCGTGTTTCCGAGGGTGGCAGTCGTTGCATTCCATAAACGCGCTTCCTTCCCAATCCCACTAGCGAGAGCACTGCCATCGGTTGGACTAAAGGCAATACTATGATGGACTCTGGCAGTGTGTCCCGTGAGTGTATTTCTGGGAGTGCCCGTCGCGACATCCCATAAACGCACGGTGCCGTCCAAACTCCCGCTGGCGAGTGCACTACTATCGGGAGAAAACGCAACACTATAGACCCATTCGGTGTGTCCCATGAGTGTATTTCTGGAGGTGCCCGTCGCGACATCCCATAAACGCACGGTGTTGTCATCACTCCCACTTGCGAGCGTAGAGCCATCGAGAGAAAACGCAACACTTCTGACCCATGCGGTGTGTCCCGTGAGAGGATTTCTGGAGGTGCCCGTCGCGACATCCCATAAACGGACTGTTGTATTAAAGCCACCGCTACTTGCGAGCGTAGAGCCATCGGGAGAAAACGCAACACTTTCGACCCTGTCAATGTCTTCAAGTACGTTTATAGGATTGCCGGTCGCGACATCCCATAAGCGGATTGTCCTATCGCTAAAGACACCACCACCACTTGCGAGTGTAGAGCCATCGGGAGAAAACGCAACACTTTCGACCCAGCCGGTGTGTCCCGTGAGCGTGTTTATGAGGCTGCCCGTTGCGACATCCCATAAACGCACCCTTCGGTCCCAATCCCCACTTGCGATTGTTGAGCCATCAGGGCTAAAAACAACACTGATGACCGAGATGCCTTGTCTTGGGAGTGTATTTTCGAGCGTGCCCGTTGTGACATCCCATAAACGAACAGTGCCGTCCCAACTCCCGCTCGCGAGGGTGCTGCCATCGGAACTAAAAGCAACACTATTTACATTCCCGGTGTGTCCCGTGAGCAGTGCCTGTTCAGTCCCCGTATGGGCATCATATATCCAAATACCGATATTGCTTGCGACCGCCAAACTGCTACCATCCGAAGAATACGCGATCCCCTCTACTGTGCCTTTACCCAGACGGGCTCTCGCACCGTCCGGCAAATGCCATTGTGGTGAGTCTTGTGCATTACTTGTTGTTATGTTCAGCGTTGAGACGAGAAATAGAACGATCAGGAAAGAAAAAATCGGTCTCATTTTCATCAGTAAATTCTCCTTTGTGATGTGGGTTTTGACCCACTTACAGAAGTTGAATTATCGGGAGGGTAAATCGACAGTGTTAAAATAGAGTTCACACAATGGATACTATCAACAGATATAGACTTCCGAAATCTATACAATGACGCACGACCCAATACAAACCCGATAGCAGACTTCTGCATACGGTTTAGGATATCACTGAAACCATGCGTGTCTTGCCCGTTCATCAACGTTACCCCTGAAACAGAATAGAGCCATTTGGAAATCGAGCTCACAAATGCTGACGCGTTTTATCCGTTTCACCACCCGTTCGCGAAAATTATACAACGTGAGTTTGATAAAAGTGAGACGTTGGGTTTCGCTTAGACAGACAATCAGCAACTTGGGTTATAATAAGTCAATTCTAATTAAATTTCATTAAAAAATTATAAAGTCTAACTGTAACTATTAAAGTTATATAATATCTTCACTAAAAAAGCAAATTATTCCCACAAAAATTTTGGACTAAAAACCGAGAACTGAATGGCTCTACTATTCAACCAATTTTGATTGACAGTGGGGACTGCTCCTGCTATGATGTTAACCTACTACGTCTATTTTTATTCAGGGAGCACAAGATTTCCATGGGAAGATTAGAGGGTAAAATCGCAATCGTAACAGGGGCTGGTAGAGGGCATGCCGAAGTCGTCGCAAGACGGTTTGCAAAAGAGGGCGCAGCGGTTTCTATCTGTGATGTGATCCCAGTCCAAGATTTAGAGGCGAAAGTCGGTTCAGAAATTAGAGCCGCCGGTGGAGATGTCCTTTGTTTTGAGACCGATGTCTCACAAGAAGCACCCGTCAATGAGATGGTCGCTGCTACTATTGAAAAATTCGGGACTGTTGATATACTCGCCAATGTTGTCGGGATCGCCGGACCGACGAAAGATGTCTGGGATATGAGTTTAGAGGAATGGCGGCGCACGCTTGAGGTCAATCTGGATTCGCTTTTCATCTGTTCTAAAGCCGTCCTACCGGAGATGATCCAAAAAAAATATGGGAAGATCATAAACTTCAGTTCAGGGACAGGCAAACAGCCCCTGTCGCATAGAGCACCTTATGCGACTTCTAAGATGGGGGTTATCGGTTTCACACGCACTCTCGCTGCCGATGTCGGACGGTACAATATCAACGTCAACGCCATCTGTCCGGGTTGGCATACGGAAAGAAGCCTTGAACTTGCGCGAGGTAGAGCCGAGTACATGAACAGACCTTTTGATGAGGACGCATTACGTGAACGGTACGGACAGGAAGATCCGAGAAGTGTCATCGCTGGCAGATGGTGTGCGGATGAAGGGTATAGAGATAAAGGTTCTGGATCTGAGGATGCCGCTGCATTAGCAGTCTTCCTCGCCTCAGACGATTCCGCCAACATGACAGGACAGGACATTAATACTGGTGGCACGGTGATGTGGTAGTTGTGGATAATTGATTGTGGATGCGGTACAATGAATAGGGTGTACGTTAAGCATAAGGAGAGAGAAATGAGAACATTTGGAACCCGAGGCACTGTGCACCCTGACCAACACTATGTTGTTGCACGCACAGCAGAGGTTAAAGATTTCATCAACCGCATCAAAGAGGGACAGTACATCGTTCTTTTCGCGCCACGCCAAACTGGAAAGACGACCTTCTTTCGATGGGCACTTGCTACGCTCACAGCCGAGGATCCAACCTACTTTCCCATTCAAATAGATTTTCAAATACAGCGTAACACTTCTGTTGCCACTTTTTACGCGCGGCTCTACCAAATGATACGTTGGCAGATCCAGTTTGTTTTCCAAGAACGCAGTGAGGTGCCTTCCACGGCACTAACGCAATTTTTAGAGCGCACACAGTTGACGGATGCTTTTTCAATAGTGACGTTCTTTGAAGGACTTGGGAATTTACTTGGCGATCAGCGGGTCGTTCTCCTCATTGATGAATTTGATGGCATTCCTCAAAGCCTTGTGAGTGATTTTCTCTATGCACTGCGTCACATCTACCTGTCTGATATGTTTCTATGCCCCCATAGTGTCGGTATCGTCGGTGTCAGAAGTATAACGCAGCTTGACTACGACCGATCTATCTCACCCTTTAATATCCAAGATGAACTTCACTTACCCAATTTCACACTTGAGCAGGTAAACGAACTCTTCGGACAGTATACGGAAGAAGTCGGACAAGCCTTCGCGCCCGAGGTCGCGAAATCTATTCACAAACAGACTGCGGGACAACCTTTCCTGGTCAATCGCACCGCGCAAATTCTCACTGAGGAACTCGACATTCCGAAAGTGAAAACCATTACGATGGCACACTTTGCAAAAGCTTATGAACAACTGCTTGGGGAAGATAATACCAACCTGACACACCTCGTGACAAATATCCGCAGGGATCGCCGCTTTGAAACGCTCCTCATGGACATCATGTCTTATGACGAAGGCGTCCGCTTCAATCCACGCGATCCGCTCATCAGTGAACTCACTACTTATGGGGTCATCGCTAAAAGCACAGATGGAAAGTGTGAAATTATCAACCCTATTTATCTGCATTGCATCATAGAAGCGTTCACGCCAACCGTGAATGGATTAGAACGAGACTACTTCACGGAAGACAATAGCAACGGATTCCACAGTTACCTCACCTCCGGAGGACAACTTGAGATCGACTGTCTCCTTGATAACTTCCTAGATTTTATCACACGCGTAGGATTCAAGATTCTACAGGTTCCAGAAACCCCACAGGAATATGTGGGTCGGCACCTTCTCCTTACCTACCTTGACTCATTTGTCAAGGCAGTGGGAGGGGTCATGTCTTTTGAAGTAGCAACAGGCGCGGGCAAGATGGATATCCTTATCCTTCACAATCAGCAGAAATATATTGTTGAAACAAAGATTTGGAGAGGCAACGTCCGTTATGAGGCAGGAAAGAAACAACTCGCTACTTATCTCAAAACGGAAGGTGTCAGCGAGGGGTTCTACGTCGTCTTCGATCACCGCAAGCATCCAGAACGGCGTGTCCAGACGGAAATTGTAGACGGTGTGCAGATTCGAGGTTATGTCATTTCTGTCATGCAGGAAACCTCTTCTGCTAATTGATACCTATGGATTGAAACCCAACGATACTTCTTTAGTCCTGTAGGGTTTATTTGCTTGGGTATTTTTTCAGTATGTTTGTAGAAAACACACCACAATCTTTAGCCCCAGCGGGGCGGCGTGTGTATAGAAAAACGGTATTCCCTTCCCACAGCCCCAGCGGGGCGGCATGTGTATGGATTCCACCAATTTAATTGACATCTGGTTATCAATATGCTATAATAATGTTAAGCGAAATTGATATTATAATCGAAGTCATTGAATTGCGAAAGGATCTGCATGTATCTCAAAGAAATTTATCTCGAAAACACCGGCCCCATCTCAAAATGCCATGTTGAGCTACCCTTTGCTGATAATGGAATCCCCTTACCTATCGTGATTGTTGGTCCCAATGGATCTGGCAAAAGCATTTTTCTTTCTTACATCGTTGATGCACTGATAGAGTTCGGGAAGCGAGCCTTCCGAGACGTTGTACTTCCAGACAGTTTAGAGTCACCGTATTTCCGAATCATTCACCCAAGGGGGATAAGAAGCGGTGAATTGTTTAGCCTAAGTCTCCTTCAATTCAAAGTGAATGATGATAACCTATACTACTGTGAGAAATCTGGGTTACTTGATCCAACGACCTATACTTCTAATTTGAAATCTTTATTTGCTAAGGTATGGAATTGGTCAACAAGTGGAAATCACAAGGAGGTATCAACTGACAACGAGGACATTTGGTCAGCATACGAAACCCAAGAATTTCTGTCACCCATTGGAAAGATTATTAAAACTCAAATGCAGGAGGGGGCGTATGCCTTTTTCCCTGCTAGCCGGCATGAGGATCCTGTCTGGCTTAATCCCGAAATTTTGAAAGTTAATATGGATGCTTCTGTGAATCGCCGGTTTAGTAAGGATCTTGGCAAACCTCTTCAAGTAAAAACTTGTGCTAATGAAAATATTGGTTGGATATTAGATGTTTTGTTTGACGCATCAGTTGATTATGATATAATACGAAAACTGCAAGGAGGGGCAGTTCTGAGTGATGAGGAGAAAACAAACTGGAACAATTCACGTCCTCTTCAACAATCCCGCTATAATATTGAACGGATCTTGCAAGCGGTCCTGCAAGATAAACAGGTTAAATTGATACGAAGGCTTCGGAACAGTCGAGAACAGAGACTTGCTATACAGTTGAGTAATGGACAGGTAATACCTAACCTACAGTCATTATCACAGGGACAATCACAGTTGTTCCACTTATTTACTACAATTATTCGATATGGTGAGCGCACTGATCTTAATAGGAGTGTTCGCCTTTCCGAGGTTACAGGTATTGTCATTATAGATGAAATTGATACTCATCTGCATCCAACACTCCAACATAGTATAGTTCCGAAACTCGTGAAGTTATTTCCCAAGGTCCAATTCATCATATCCTCTCACTCCCCGCTGTTCCTACTTGGTATGGAAAAGGAATTCGGACCAGACGGACTTGACATTCGCAAATTACCAGATGGAGACAGGATAAATAGTGAAGAGTACTCTGAATTCAGAAGTACTTTTGAATATTATCAAGCGACAGAGCGTTTTGAAGCAGAGATAAAACAGCGTTTTGCGAATATGACGAAACCTGTTGTACTGACAGAAGGAAAGACGGATGTAAAGTACATTCAAAAGGCTTTGGCACTGCTTGGTGAGCAGGAACTCCTAAATTTTTTGAACATTGAGCCCGTTGGTAAGGAAGGTGAGGATGGAGATAATAGTGGTGGAAAGACCGGATTAGATAATTTTCACAAAGTTTATGCTGTGAAGTCCTCAATCTTTCACCAACCTATACTGCTCCTTTATGATTCTGATGCAAAAAAAGTGCCAGGACCAGTTGATAGGCTTTCCGTGAAATCAATTCCGCTTAATGATAAAAATACTAAAGTGAAAGGCGGAATTGAAAACCTTTTTCCCACCGAAGTTTTTCAAGATTGTTTCTATGATGAAAAAATTATAGTAAAAAATGATGGTGGGCAAAGAAAGGAAAGTGAACTCAATAAACCAAAATTTTGCGAGTGGATTTGTAAAAACGGGAGTACTGCCAACTTTGAAGGGCTTAAGGTCGTAATAGAAATTCTCAAGGAGTTTGTTGAAGCACATAAGACCCCTCAAGATCAACAGCCTGTCTCTGAGCAGTAGACTGCATGTTTTGCTAAAGGAAATCTATGAACCAACAACCGACTAACAGTGAAGACACTATCACCACCCTATTCGTCGAAATCCTAATGCCGATGAGCACTACATGGAATATCTACGAGCAAACCACGAAACCACTCGTCGAAAATCAGAGGAAACCCGATGTAATCATCCGGACAGTTGAACGATATCCGATAGCAGTTGAAGTAAAAATCGACAACAAACGCGGTCCAAATAAAACAGGCGAAAAGCAAGCACATGAATATTACTTAGGAAAAACCCTCCGGACGACAGGCGAAACAATTGCCAGTGCAATAGTGATCCGTCTTCCACACAGATTTCGCAACATGCCACGTGACGAAATCAGCGAAAATTTAGAAGCGTCAAAAGACTTCGCGTATGCGCTGCTCAGCATTGATGAACCCCAGAGATTCCCCAAAAAAGGCTGGCTCTACGGCAGTATTTCCGACATTGCAACCGCTATCCGTATCGGCGCAACACCCATCACCAAGATTGAGAGAGCTGCCGAAGTGCTGGAACAAGGTATCCATAATGCTGCTGTCATCGTCAATAGCGCAATTCAACACCGACCGCATATCGGTAAGAGAATTGGTGAACTTCTTGTCCAAGAACCTGGGGAACAGACAACGCAGATGGCAATGCTGATTATCAGCAACGCCTTGGTATTCCAGAGCTCCCTTGCGCGCAAGCCGGACTTGGAAACTGTCCCGTCTCTTAGTGAACTCACCGCTGATTATGGACAGCTTGATTCTGATGAAGTCCTCAGCGCATGGCGAGAAATCCAAAAGGTGAACTATGCCCCGATTTTCAACGTCGCCTACAACCTTGTCGAAACGCTTGCTGCCGATGATAGGTTAGTTGGCGAAGTGTTGGGCGTGCTACGCGATACCGCCCGCGAATTGGAAAGAATGGGACTCGCCCAAGAACATGAACTCGCTGGTATTGTATTCCAGAAACTCATTGACAATCGGAAAATTCTCAAGGCGAACTATACCCGTCCTGAATCTTCGGCACTCCTCTGTGCCCTTGCCTTACCGGAACTCAAAAGCGATCCGAAAAAACTGAAGATCGCAGATTTCGCCTGCGGCACCGGTTCACTCCTCAATGGTGTCTATCAACGGCTCCTGATGCTCTACGAACAGACAGGTGGCAAGGGAGAAACCATCCATCAGTACATGATGGAGCATAATCTCGTCGGGTGTGACATTCTGCCAAACGCGGCACACTTGACCGCCTCTATCATTGCCAGCACCTATCCGGATGTCCGCATCGGTGGCACGCGCATCCACACAATGCCCTACGGTACGCCACGCACCGATGGTCTTTACGCCATCGGTGCCCTTAACCTGCTCAGTGACCCAGTAGGGACGCTCCCGTTGACATTAGATACAACAGAAACCGCCACTGGACAAGGGACTGAAACGACTGACCTTAGGGACGCCTTCAGACATAGCGAATTTGACATCGTTATCCAAAATCCACCCTATACGCGAGGTGGTGCGGATAGCAACTCTAACCTGCCTAAGAATATTTTCGCTGATAAGAAAGAAGCCCCTGAAATGCACGCAGCGCGGCAAGCACAAGGGCGTCGGCTTGGCGGTAACAACCCTGGAGAGGGTGTTGACTTTGTAGATTTAGCCGATAGGATGCTTAGACCTAACGGCACAATGGCCTTTGTGCTACCATCCACAGCCATCACTGGAAATAGTTGGCACAAGGTACGAAGGTTGTGGAAAGAAGAATACCGTGATGTTCTCGCACTCACAATTTCCGATGCAAACACTGAGGATTGTGCTTTCTCCTCGGATACCAGCATCGCCGAATGCCTTGTTATAGCAACAAAGGGCAAGGGAACAAATACTGGACGTGCTACGTTTGTCTGTCTAAAGCGTGGTCCAAGAAGTGAACTGGAAGCTTTGGAAGTTGCAAATCAAATCCATAGCCTTAAGGATATCCAAAAACTTGAAGATGGTGCTAATATGGGAAGCTCAATCTGCATTGGTGATGATACTGTAGGATTCGCCATTTCTGTATCGCTTCCTGATAGCGCGCTTGCATGGCCCGCGTCTCGCATCGCGGATGTCACAGTCCTTCAATCAGCATATCAACTCACAAATAAACAGTTGCGGCTTCCTCGCCAAAAAACCCCTATAGAACTTCCAATCTGTTTGGTGTCGGATATAGCAAGAATCGGGGCAGATCATCGGGATATAAAAGACCCGAGTGAGCGAGGAGCGTTTGACATTATAGAAGGCTGTCCTAATATTGCAGAATATCCGTGTCTGCATCATCTGGCTTGCAAAACGCAGCGGTCAATGATTGTGTCCCCTAATGCACACGGGTTCATCCGTTCACATGCAGAAGCCAAGGCCCGAAGGATATTAGAATGTACTGGCAGGGTACACTTTAATATAGACTTAGGGTTCAGTTCGCACTCTTTATCGGTAATGTTTACAGAACGAAATACTATCGGCATTAGGTCTGTAAGGAACATTGTATTTGAAGATGCTGATTATGATTATGTTTGGACGCTATGGGGCAACTCTACATTAGGATTCCTATGCTACTTTTTAAGTTCTGGTAAGCAGCAAACGGGTCGAGGTAGCGGTTCAAAAGCCTCTCTGGAATCAATGCCCACGCTGGATGTTCGAGAACTCTCTAATGAGGCACTCATGAATGCAGAGCGGATCTTCAATACCCTGAAACATGAAGAAATGCTACCCTTTAATCAGATGGATGAGGATCCAGTGCGTCATGAATTGGATCGGTTGTTGTTATCAGAAGTGTTAGGCATCACGGAGGCGGAATGTCCGGATGTGCATGAAGGACTTGCGTTGCTTCGGAAGATGTTGTGCCAAGAGCCGAGTATTCACGGTGGGAAGAAGTCGAAGGTTAAATTGGATGCCGCTTAGCCTTGTAAAATATTGGATTTCTCGTTATGTTTATGTTATACTAAAAGTGTGAGGTTAACCGTAATAGACAATCCCTTTGTGCCTTCTACTAACCCAGAAAATTTGCTCGGTTTGGAAGATCTGTAGCACGAATGAAACTCATGTAGGAATTCATGCAATCAATCCATTATAACGACAATGTTTTTATCAATTCTCCATTCGATTCAGCTTACAAGCACTTATTTGATGCAATGGTATTCGCAATACACGATTGCGGTTTTATCCCGCGTTGTGCGCTTGAAGAAGAAGACGCGAGTCAAGTTCGGATTGATAAAATTTATAGCATTATTGCAGACTGCCGTTATGGAATTCACGATATATCCAGAACGGAATTAGATAAAGGTTCGGGGCTTCCTCGGTTTAATATGCCGCCGGAATTGGGTGTTTTCCTCGGGGCAAAAAAATTTGGTATAGAGGAACAAGAGAGAAAAAAAAGCCTGATACTGGATACTGAGCCGTATAGGTATCAACAATTTATCTCTGATATTGCCGGTCAGGACATTCAGGCACATAACAACAGTTCCAGAGAAGTTATAACACACGTCCGGAATTGGCTCCGTGCTGCATCAAGACGTGAGACAATTCCAAGTGGAGGCATCATTTGGGAGCGTTACCAAGAGTTTATGGAGAAATTGCCTCAAATGGCAAAAGAGGGGCAGCTAATAGTTGAAGAGTTAATATTTAATGATTATACTTTGTTGGTGGCACAATGGTTGGAAAATGAGGGGAATTAGCATAGTAAAACAGTTCAAGGAGGTGGTTAAAGTGGCAAGAGGACGGACCATCAAATTTTCTCCTAAACGCGGGAAACTGACAAGAAGCCAAGCTAAATGTATAGTAGAAAAGGTTATGTACGGTGAGGAAGGTGGTAAAAAAGCAACATCTTCAAATAAGCGGAAGCAGCAGGGAACTACTTTTCAGGTGGGTCGTGATGCTCGGACAGGTAGATTTATAAGTCGTGAGGAAGCCCAACGCCGGAAGTCTACGGCTATAGTTGAAACTATCACGGTCCCGAAAAAAAGAAAATAGTTTCTTACACATAGCATCGCTTGTCCTTGGTGTTATCTAAAATTGCCTGTCTGATTTAAACGCGTTCAAGATTTTACGTCTTGTGGCGCGTTTAATCATTTTTGATTAAAGAAGGATTGAAGAATAAAAATAATATGAGATACGAACTATTTTCAAAACGAGAGAAGCGAATTCGGGGCGAAGTTCCGGATGTGTACCAATACGAAACCATTCCTCCGGGATTGAGGGTTCAAGTTGTTTACATTTGGAAAGATATTTGGGGGGAAGTCAGTTCTAGGGCTTTTAGACGTTTAGGATGTCCTATGCACGCGTATGAGTTTATCCACCAAACTCTGTGTCGTGGATATAGTATTTTCCGACTTGAGAAAGGTAGTGATTTTGATGAGGCTATTTTGAATTTCCTCCTTAGTACGGAGGCAACAGAGAATGTAATTGATGTCATAGAAGTTTCATTTCGCTATATAGATCGGGTGGTTCGCAATAACCTTGATGTATTCATAAGAAATAGTAAGTCGAGTGGTTACAAAAACCCAAGAATTTCACCTGATGAAGCAATTGATGAACTGAATTATCAATTTCGCGAGCATGGTGTAGGGTTTCAGTACGAATCTGGTCGAATAATAAAAGCGGATTCTCAGTTCGTCCATTCTGAAGTGGTAAAGCCTGCGTTGCTTGTGCTTTCCGATCCAATGTTCAAAGGGGCAGATGAGGAATTTTTGAAGGCACACGAGCATTATCGGAAGGGAAGATACAAGGAATGTCTGAACGAGTGTCTCAAAGCATTTGAGAGCTGTCTGAAAACGATTTGCAAAAAGAGAGGTTGGCAGTACGATGATAAACGGAACACCGCTAAGGATTTGATTCAGATTGTATTTGACAACGAGTTAATTCCATCTTTCATGCAATCACACTTCTCTGCATTGAAAAGTACATTGGAGTCTGGACTTCCCACCGTTCGTAATCGCCAGGCAGGACATGGACAGGGTTCAACACAAATTATCGTGCCGGAATACATAGCCGGATACGCACTTCATCTGACAGCATCAAATATCCTCTTGTTAGCGAAAGCCGATGAGAAAATGAAATAGAAGCCAATATATCCAGAATTTCTGTAGATATAGGGGTTGTTGTTTTGATTGCGCCTCTTATCCGCGCTACCCTCTCATCATTAAAATCCTAACGCTCGTAACAATAAGCACATGCCGCCCCTACGGGGCTGTTTTTTGCTTTGATACGCGTTTCTACATAGATGTCGCCCCTACGGGGCTGAAGAGGTTTTTGTGTAAAATCCGGTTCGGTTAGAAACCGAACCTACCGGGACTGGGCCCGAGGCAGTTGTTGTTTCTTAAGGGAAATATTTTCATCTGCTAATAGACGCATCGGCTAATTTCACAGGGTGTTGATAGTCTTTTTGTGTATGTAATACCGCGCTTGCATAGGCAAGACAGGCGCGAATATCCGCTTGCACAATGTGCGGATAATTCTCAAGAATCTCTGCCTCAGTCCAACCGTGTCCGAGTAAGCCGACGATGAATTCAACGGCTAATCGTGTCCCTTTAATTACAGGTTTTCCTGTGAGAATATTCTCGTCACAGGTGATCCGTTCTGCTAATGTCCGAGGGATCTGACCTTGCATAATATTTTCCGCCTTCCGTGCTATTAATATTAGACTGTTTCTACCGCATCAAGGGGTATGCCACTTTTCAGATAATCCGTTAAATATCAAGTCATATAGCATCAATATAGGTGATTTGACCCGCTTGAATGGTCTGTAGTGTTTCATTGAGTCGCGGAATCAGAGGGAGAAGGAATTCTAATTGATTGCGTGGTGCAATTAGCACGATAATCGCAATATCAAATCTGCTGAGATTCTGTTGATATTCTATATTCCTGTCTGCGGTTATCCAGACATCAAATTCTTTCTCAGCACTACGGAGCAGTTCCCCGTTTTTCATGCCCGACCAACCCTTTTCTTGTACTGTAAAAACTATGTGGTCAATGAATTCTGCCTTTAGTTTTTTCGGCAAGCATTCATCAAGAAGAATTTGCATAAGCGTGTGTAAGAAGTATCTCCCCCGCGAGTTCCAATGTTGCTACAACTTGTTCACGACTAACAGACGGAAAATCTTCCAAGAATTCATCAAGACTTTCTCCCGTCTCCAAATAGTCAATCAGATTTTTTATCGGGACGCGGGTATTTTTGAATACCGGTGTGCCGCTCATAATCTCAGCATCACAAGTAATAAGACTATCTATCATTAGCTTTGTGCGCTCTTCAAACTTCACTTGCCATTACCTCTTTAGTAACTATTGTGTCTTCTATGTTATCGTTAATATAACATTAGGTTTGTTGAATGTCAAGTTTTGTCGGATTGATCGAAAATTACCACTTGACATTTCTCCCACTTTCTGATAGGATAGACGATGCGACACAAAAAATGGAAGGAGCAAATTAAGTGGCACAAGCAACAGTTAAAGTCGGCATTATCGGTGCGGGTGGGAATACAAGATCACGGCATATTCCGGGATTACAGGCGATTGACGGTGTTGAGATCGTCGGGGTCTGCAATCGGAGTCAGGAATCCTCACAACGGGTGGCAGACGAGTTCGGTATCCCGAAAACCTACGACAATTGGCAGGATGCTATCGCGGATCCAGATACGAATGCGATTGTTATCGGGACATGGCCCTATATGCACTGCCAGGCAACCGTAGCAGCACTTCGGGCAAATAAGCACGTAATGTGTGAGGCACGGATGGCAATGAACGCCAAAGAAGCACATATCATGCGCATAGCATCGTGTCAAAAAACACATCTCATCGCGCAGATTGTCCCTTCGCCCATGACACTCCGGGTAGACAACACCATAAAACGGCTCATCGCAGAAGGCTATATCGGGGATGTACTTGCTATAGAAGCCCGCGCAGGCGGAGCATTTCTGGACAGCGAATCACCGCTCCAGTGGCGGCAAGATTTCGATCTCAGTGGACTCAATATCATGAGCATGGGGATCTGGTACGAAGCGTTGATGCGTTGGGTCGGAGAAGCAACACGGATCATGGCGATGGGCAAGACATTCGTCAAAATGCGTCCGGATGCTGATGGCGTGATGCGTTCGGTGCGGATTCCAGAACATATTGATGTCGTCGCGGATCTTGCATGCGGCGCGCAGCTGCATATACAGGTCTCTAATGTCGCGGGGTTGGCAGGAGCACCGGAGGTTTATATCTTCGGAAGCAACGGGACACTGCGTTTTTCAGGGAATAAACTCTACGGCGGGCAAAAAGATGATACCGAACTGAGCGAGATTGATATACCAGATTCAGAGGCTGGCGGATGGCGAGTGGAAGAAGAATTTGTGAATGCTATCCGTGGTGGTGAGGTGATTACACATACCGATTTTGATACGGGTGTGAAGTACATGGAATTTACGGAGGCGGTCACGCGGAGCATGCAGTCAGGGACAGCGATTACTTTGCCACTTCATATTTAGCGTTGGTTACGGCACAACGGCGTGTGCCTACTACTTTGAAAGGAAGGAACGTTTGACATTAGGAGAACTTTTTAATCTTTGTCAGGACATTGAGCTACGGCAAGCGAAACTCTACGCATCGCTCTCATTGCTTCTGGGAAATGTTGATGAAAGAATCGCACGGTTTTGGGAACAGATGAGCACTGAAGAATGGCAACACTATATCCTTGTAGATTTCGGACGTTCTTTATGTGTTGATGCGTTCGGCGTGGATTCACCTGTGACGGAGTTGTCGGATGTCCCTGTGCAACAAATTACGGACGCATTGGACGCACACGAGCAGAAAGTCGATAGCGGCGATATTTCGCTCGATGAAGCCTTCACAATTGCGATCGCTATTGAAGGCAGCGAAGCCGATACGATCTATATGCACCTGCTTTCTATCATGCGAAAAGCGATTGAACAGAGTGATCAACCTTATCTAATTGATCGTATTGTCCAAGTAGAGAAAGATATGGTGTCGCACGTGGGTGGGCTGGTTCAGGCGACACAGCGGTTTGCGACGGATCCGGATCTAATTCGCAAGGCGCATCGTTTGAAAGCAGAACACGGTTAAGCTGTGGTAGCGGTCTGTAACCTTGATGCTATAGGTATGTTCTACGAATGTTGCGCATTGCAGAGGAGATTTCCGGCCTGTTCACACGCCACTTGCTCTAACTGCAAGGTGGTGTGGCTGATCCCGAAACGAGATTGCAATTCGGCGTTAATTTCTTCAAGAATCCGATCAGGTGCTAAAGTGGTATTCTCGTCAACCACAACATGCACACTCAGTGCACAATAGTTGGAACACAGTGACCAGATGTGTAAATCGTGAATATCTTTGACGGGTTCTAAACTGCGGAGATGTTCGGCGACGGTGTGAGCGTCAGCATTCTTCGGTGAATTTTCGAGCAAGATATGCACCGCCTCTTTCGTCACATTTACAGCCCCGAAAAGAATAATCCCACCAATAAGAAAACTCAGGATTGCATCAATCGGGTACCACTCTGTCCAAAATATGATCGCGCCACCAACGAGGACAGCAACGGAAGAGAGTGTATCGCCTATCACGTGGAGCATCGCGCTTCGGACGTTAAGATTACCATGCCCCTCACCGTGCAGCTGCCATAAGATGATCAGATTCCCCACAAAGCCGAGGCATGCCACAATAAACATGCCTGTCACTTTTATTTCTGTTGGGGACATGTATCTTTGGTAGGCTTCGTAGAAAATCCAACCGGAGATCGCGATAAGCGACACGCCGTTCACAAAAGCAGCAAAAACCTCAGCGCGATGATAGCCGTAAGTTCGGGAAGAGGTGGCGGGACGTGTGGAGAGATAGATTGCCAACCAACTGATGAGGAGCGAGGCAACGTCCGACATCACATGCGCTGCATCACTGAGCAAGGCAAGGCTACCCGACCAGATACCGCCGATAAGTTCGCCAAGGAAGACGCAGAACGTGACAACCACAGCGAACTTGAATTTCTTCTGCAGATGTGTTTGATGGCTATGCGTGTGCGCCTCGCCGTGATGGTGATGAGGGTCGTGGCTGTGGTTGTGCAAAAAAGCGTCTCCCTATAAGCAGAACGGGACCGAGGCACAGAGACCTCGACCTATAACTGTTTTCGTTTAGTCCGAGTCGGTAGAGTTGCTCTTCGATTCGCTACTTGTATCCGTTTTCTGCTCTTTTTTCTCGCTTTTATCTGATGCCGCGCTTTTATCCGATGATTCCTTTTTGTCCTTTTTCGCTGATTCTTTATAGCCTTCGCTTCGGTAGTCGGTAATGTAGAACCCGGAGCCTTTGAAAATCAGACCGGCACCTGCCCCAATGAGCCGTTTCACTTTACCACCGCATTCCGGACACGCCTCAATCGCAGGCGCTGTGATGCCTTGAAACTTCTCAAATCGGACATCACAGGCGAGACACTTATAGTCGTATGTGGGCATGTTGGGTTGTCCTCCTTATTTAACAAGTTTTGCAAACAGACCAACTTGTAGGAGCGAGTGTTTTTGTTGGGGGTGTTTCTTGTCGCTCGCGATTCCTTACTTGTAGGAGCGAGCTGTGCTCGCGATTCCTTACTTACAAGAAACCCCCAAGCAAAAACGGTATTTCTTGTCGCTCGCGATTCCTTACGGTTTCTGTGTTGAAATAAAAAGTTAATTGCTAAAAAGCCTATGTTCTGATAAATTTTAATTATTAAATGCCTAAAAGTCAAGTCAATTTTTGTAACCGGAGTTTTTTATGTTTCGTCTCCCGATTGATGCTGAAAGCTTTCCACTCGGTAAAGGACCGATGGTCATGCTAATTCTCTTTTTCATTTCTACGCTTTTCATCTTTGGGCGTTCCGAGGAGCAGGGCGAGGATATCGAATTTTGGATCTTCGCAAACACCCATTACGAAGAGTACCAAGCGCGCGTACCGATTTTTGAGGCACAAAACCCCGGTGTCAACGTCCAACTCATCAATTTCGGTGGCACGATGCACGATAAACTTCTCGCTGCGATGTTGTCCAATTTCGGTGCCCCCGATCTCGTGGAGGTAGAGATTACATCCATCGGTCGGTTCCTCAAAGGCGCAATCGACGAGGTCGGATTTGTTGATCTGCGCCCGCGTTTGGAAAGCGAAGGTTGGATGGACAAGTTAGTCGTCAGTCGGTTCACACCTTGGTCCTATCGAGGACGGATTTTCGGTATCCCACACGACTTACACCCCGTTGTGCTCCTCTACCGAGACGACCTCTTTAAAGCAGCAGGCGTTGAAATGACAGAAGTCGAGACATGGGACGATTTCATCGCTGCTGGGAAAAAAGCGACACGCTATCTTGACAGCGATGGTAAGATTGACCAGTACGCCATTGTGTTAGATCGGCGCACGGAAAGCGACTATTTTAGCCTGCTGCTCCAACAGGGTGGCGGCTTTTTTGACGAGGACGGCAACGTTATTATTGACAGTGAACTCGCAATTGAGACGTTAGAATTTTTCACGGCGTTGTTCAACGAACATAAAATCGCGACCCCCGTGTACGGGACCTGGCACGGTGACCCCAGTAATTTCGCAGCAATGCAAGATGACAAGATTCTCTCCATTCTTGCGCCGGACTGGTACGTCGGTATCCTCAAAAGTCAGGTGCCCCAGATGTCCGGCAAATGGAAAGCCGTTGGCATGCCAGCATGGCAACCCGGTGGCAGACGGACGACGACGCGCGGTGGCACGATGATCGGAATTACGAAGCAGTGCGAGAATCCTGATCGTGCATGGGAACTTCTCAAGTTCACTTATTTTGATAGACCCGGTCTCGTGAACCGATATGAGACGACACGGATTATACCGCCGCTCAAAGCCGCATGGGACGCGCCTATCTTTAAAGAACCGGATGTCTACTTGGGTGGACAACCACTTGGTGAGTTGTTTATCCAACTCGCACCCGATTTACCACCACGCTATCAGAACCCCTACTGGTCAGAAGCCGCGGATCTACTCAACGATGCGATCTTTGCTGCAGTGACAGAGAAACAGACACCGAGAGAAGCATTGACAGACCTCGCTGAGAAAGTCCGCGCCCTTATTGCGAAAGATAGGGGTAGATGGGGTGAGATGTGAGTTTCTCGAACAGTATTATCTAATGAACATTGATCGAAATCGTTAGCATTGCGACAACCGGATCATTAAAAGATCATTCACAGGACTTACGCATTTTTCCATGATAACGAATGTCCGACGCACTGCAGGGTTTTTGATTGGGGTCTTTGATAGGGTGTTTCTGCGTATTTCTTCAGGGTTTCAAACCCCGCCTGCAAGGGGGCTGCGTAAGTCCTAATTCAGAAACGTAGCTTGAAACGAAGTGGAAAGCGGATCTACGGAGAGGTATGTGACAACCCCAATTTACCTCACCGAACCGCAAGGAATAATTAAAGTATATGAACAGAAAACGAACAACGAACCAACTTTGGAATCAACAACAGAAGATGGCACCCTACCTCTTTATTGCGCCGTTTTATCTGCTGTTCGTCGTCTTCATGGGGTATCCGCTCATTTCGTCGCTTGTGATGAGTCTCTATGAGATGCGAGGGTTCCAAAGTCGGATCT
Source organism: Candidatus Poribacteria bacterium (assembly GCA_003635255.1). Taxonomy (GTDB): domain Bacteria; phylum Poribacteria; class WGA-4E; order WGA-4E; family WGA-3G; genus WGA-3G. Next base: position 41,913 of record PYJC01000002.1, read on the forward strand.
TTGTCGGTTTCGGTAACTTCACCGACCTGTTCCGTGACCCTATCTTTTGGAAGTCACTCCGAAATACCGCCTATTTCGCAATAGGCACCCTCACACTCCAATTACCGATTGCTTTGTTATTAGCGATTCTACTGAATTCCAAGTTCGTCAAGGGGAAAAATTTCCTGCGACTCGCCTTTTTTGCACCGGTGCTGGTTGCGGGTGTCTTCGTTGCTATTATCTTTAACCTTGTCTATGACCAGCGTGCAGGCTTAGTCAACCAAGAATTCATCCTCTTTGGCAAGGAGATCGGTTGGCTAAACGAGGAGAATTATGTGATGCCAGCGGTTATTCTGACAGGCGTTTGGCAGTGGGCCGGGTTCAATATGATCTACTTTTTAGCGGGGTTACAAGGTATCCGACAGGAGTTATACGAAGCGGCAGCGGTTGACGGTGCGAACTGGTGGCAAGCATTTATCCATGTCACGCTGCCTTCGTTACGCCCCGTGATAGCCTTCGTTTTCGTAGTTTCGATGATAGGTTCGCTCCAACTCTTCGATCTGCCGTTTATCCTGACGAACGGTGGTGAACCTGCGGATGCGGGGTCAACGATTGTAATGTATCTCTATAAAAACGGTTTTCAGTTCATGCGCCTCGGCTATGCGGCGACAATCGGTTGGGTGTTATTTTTCATTATTGCTGTTATCTCAATCGTCCAATTGAAATTACTCGGCATTTTCCGGGATGAATAAGTCAACTAAGGCACGTAGCTCGTAATGTAATGGAGAGGTTTTTGATAGGGTGTTTCTTCTAAGTATACGGAGCGGAACTTTCATGAACCCAACCCACCTAAACGAACCGCAAGGAAATCTAAAAATGCAGATATTACCCGCAATTGATCTTCGTGGTGGAAAATGTGTAAATTTGGTACAGGGTATCGCCTCACAGGAGACCGTCTTTTCGGACGCACCGGTAGAGATGGCGCAGCGATGGCAAGCTGAAGGCGCGGAATACTTACACCTCGTAGATCTGGATGGCGCGTTTCAAGGTGAATCGGCGAACCTCCATATTGTTAGCGAAATTGTCTCTGCACTTGATATACCGGTCCAACTTGGCGGCGGCATCCGTAGCGTGGAACAGTTGGAAGCCGTCTTAGCATTAGGTGTAGACCGCGCTATATTAGGCACGGTTGCCCTCAAACAGCCGGATTTGGTAAAGCAGGCGTGCAACAAATATGGTGCGCGTATCGCTGTCGGTATTGACGCGAAAGACGGTATGGTCGCCACAGAAGGATGGTTGGACGTATCCCAGAAATCCGCTGTTGAATTCGCACAAGAAATGGCGGAGGTACAGACGCTTATTTACACTGACATCAAGAGTGATGGTATGCTCAAGGGACCGAATGTTGAGGCGACAACGGATATTATTGAGGCTGTCCCTGCGAATGTGATTGCTTCGGGTGGCGTAACATCGCTTGCTGATGTAACCGCTTTGAAGCAAATCGGTGCCAGTGGCGCAATCATAGGGCGTGCTTTGTATACCGGTGATCTCGCGCTACAAGACGCAATCGCTACAGGATAGAAAACGGATCATTCCAGACCCGTCACAACGCCGAACCCAATCCGTGAACCCATTTTTTTTACCTCGAACCGAGTACCGATCTCCATCACTAACGGCAGATCAAGCGTCAGGGTGACATGAGCGTAATCTCCCGGTATAATAAGGGAGAGACCTTGTGGGAGTTTTAAGTGTGCTGGCACATCAACACTCCACAAATGGATGTCGGGTCTATCGTTTTCGATGAGCGGGATATGTGTGCCGCTTTCTTCGTGTGTTAGCAGATAGATGAGCGCAGTGAATTCGGAATGTGATTTGATAGTCTTTGGTGGGCAAAGCACCTGTCCGATAGACAACCAGTCGGGTTCAGATTCTACGCACACTTCATTTTCCTTTATGCTAAGCACCCGTGTCTTAATCCTATCACCTTTACCGACAATATCCACTGCTTGACCGACAGCGAGTTGACCTTGCACAATCTCACCACGGACGGATACCTGATCCTTCGCTTCCTCAACGATTTCATGGATTGGCATGATAAGTGGCAAATGCTTAGTATCCACAGGTGCTGGCATCGTGCTGTTCATCGCGAAAACCAGATCAACGATTGGCTGCCATTGTGCGGAGGTAATGCTATTGCCTCTGTAGGCTAATGCCTTAAGCGCGTCCCCGACAGTTATCGGGGTAGTATCTTCTTCCCATCCATACGCACTGAGTAGTTCACGCATCTCCTGTTGACAGATGTCCAAGAGTTCATCGTCTTTTGAAATACCACCTGTATTGAGAAACGGGAGTACCACCGGTATGTGCATCTGGTGTACGAGGTCGAGATGTGCCTGAGAGTCCGGTGAGACCCCTTCAACGGCATTCACTACCCAAATCCCACCCTGAATTGCCGGTGAGCCGCTGATTAACATTTTGACGACATCAAGGTGTGTTTCACAATCGATTTGTGTATAAAGTTTGCCGCTGGTTTCATAAGCGATTGAGCGGTAGGTAATACCAACCCCTTCTCGGATTGGGTGACTAATTGGGTGCTGCGCTTCAAAATCGCCGTCTCCATTTGTGTGAATCGCGCCAATTCTCGCGACTACCTTTGCAATCGCTGCAGTCAATGTTGTCTTACCGTGACCGTCCGCGCCGAGGGTGCAGATGGGTAACCTGCGATGCGTATTGTCTTTTTTCTCTGTCATCTTTTCTTCTCTCCTGATCGGTGTTATCTTTTACTCCAATTTCCGTTGCATTGTAGCACAAAGTTAGGAATTGCGCAACGAGGAAAAACTTGTCAAACAGTCAAAAGCGTGATAGACTATTAACGCTTGGAACTAACGCAATTTGTGTCTTTGTGTTGTGATATTACATCGGACTTATACGATAAAACCGTTTAGATTAACAACCAAATCCGATCTACCCGCATAGGCAAGGAGATATCCAGATGAAAGTTATGAAAAAAGTATTGGCATTCGTAGGATGCCTTGCATTAGGAGTTTTCCTGTCTTGTGCCTCAAACATCAAACAGCAAAGCGAAAAGATTTCCGAGCGACCGGACCTCGGACAAATTGCGAAAATCGGGAAAGCCGCCACCGTACAAATAGGGAGTTTAAGCGTTGAAGAATCACCAACATTAGGTAGCGGCTTCTTTGTTAGACCCGATCTGATTGCCACTAACGTTCACAATATCAACCAGAAGTCCTTTGATGGTGCTGTCAGTATCGCTAAATTGGTTAACAAACCGACATGGTATATAATTGAAGGTGTCATGGCGAGTGATCCAAAACGAGATTTGGTTATCTTAAAGGTTAAAAAGGTAAAGGGTGAAGACGCACATGTTCTTTCACTTGGTGATAGTGGGACAGTGGAAGAAGGTGATAGGATTATAGCCATCGGCAACCCGGGTCAAGATGGCGAATTCTTGCAAGGCGATGTTTCAGTAGGTCGGATTAGTCGGACCACTCCCAATTTTCTTGATATTAGAGTGAGGAATATCCGTAAGGGATATAGTGGTGGTCCTGTCTTAAACGTTCATGGAGAGGTGATCGGTATTACGTTTCAAGGGCATAGAGTTGGTGCTGGCTACGCGATTCCTTCAAATTATCTCCGAAAATTATTCAAGGACCTGCCAGCACAAGCGAAACCTTTAGAAAAATGGCGTGAGGAACTCCTCGTCCGCTACTATAGTGCGGTGGATGCGGAGGCCCATGGGGAATTTAAGAATGCTATCAAAGTCTATGATACGGTTATCCGCCTCACACCAGATTTTGCTGATGCCTACATCAACCGTGGGGATGCAAAGAAAAAGTTAAGTGATTTTAAGGGGGCTATCAAGGACTATGATACGGCGATTCGCCTTGGGGACAATTATGCTTATGTCTATGTTAATCGTGGCATTGCCAAGGCTAATTTAGGGGATAATAAGGGGGCTATCAAAGATTATGACACAGCGATTCGCTTTGATCCGGCGTATGTTGATGCCTTGCTCAAACGCGCAGATCTGAAGTCTGATTTAGGGGATAAGAAGGGCACGATTGAAGACTATAATACGGCGGCTCGCTTAAAACCAGAGAATAATACTCTGGCTTCAGTTTATGTCAATCGTGGTGTTGCGAAGTCTGATTTGGGTGATAAGAGGGGGGCGATTGAAGACTATAATAAGGCGATTCGTCTAAAACCAAAGAATAATCTTCTGGCTTCAGCGTATGTCAACCGTGGAAACGCGAAGTCTGATTTAAAGGATAATAAGGGTGCGATTGAAGACTGCACCACGGCGATCCGTTTGAAACCAGAAAGTAGTGTTCTGGCTTTAGGGTATGTCAATCGTGGAAACGCGAAGTCTAATTTGGGGGATAATAAGGGTGCGATTGAAGACTGCAACGCAGCGATTCGTTTGAAACCAGGGCATACTATTCTTGCTGCGGCTTATAACGTTCGAGGCAAAGCAAAATCGGCTCAGGATGACCGTAAAGGGAGTATCACAGACTACGATCAGGCTATCCAGTTCAAACCAAATCATGCTCGGTTTTACTACAATCGAGGCGTTGCAAATGCTGCCTTGGGGCGTACTTCGGAAGCGAGGACAGACTTCAAAACTGCTTTGAAACTCTTACAGCAGCCAAAAAGTACCTCAAGATCGACTCGCAAGGAAACAGGTTCCAAAAATGTGACGATACATCTGGATGTAGACCCAAATCTCGAAGCGGACATTGAAAAAGCACTTCGCGATTTGGAATAGTTTGTCCAAAACTTAAAAAAATAAAATGTTAAACCAAAAAATCTATCAGCGGAATGAACTCGCATCCGTTCTTCAGCAACTGAAAACTGAAGGTAAGGCTGTTGTCACGACCAACGGCTGTTTTGATGTGCTACACTTGGGACATCTCCGGTATCTTCAGGCGGCACGCCAACTCGGGGATCTACTTGTGGTTGCAGTCAACAGTGATAGCTCGGTCCGACAGCTCAAGGGTGAAAATCGTCCGCTTGTGCCGGAAGCGGAGCGCGCGGAGATGCTCGCCGGGTTGGCATGCGTCGATTATGTCGTTATCTTTCCAGAATTGACACCGATTGACTTGCTCTCCGAACTCAAACCGAATATCCACGTTAAAGGTGGCGACTATAAACTGGAGCAACTCGTTGAGAGAGAGGTCGTTGAGGCAAACGGCGGCAAGGTTGTCGTCGGTCTAAACGTTCCGGGTAAGTCCACCACCAATCTCATTGAAGTGATCTGTGAACGATATAAAGAGACTGATACTGCAAACACACCGTAAGGCAGTGTTAGATTTTTAACTTATTGCTTTTGGCCCACTTCGTCCGTTTGCTTCGCAGTGAAAATGCGGGTTTCTGGCTAAGAATGGAACGTTAAACCAAAACTGTAGCCTGCAACAACGGCGCAGGCGGATCTACGGAGGGGATCGTTGTTCATCCAATGCACCTCACCGAACCGCAAGGAAATTTAAAAAAATGCAGATAAATGATTCATTACGTCCCACTGACCTAAAGCCTCAACTTGAGCGGCTTTTTGAATATTCAGGTCAAAAGATTTTGGCTATTGAAGACACGTGGCCCCCTGAAAAAGGCACACCTGTCTTCACGGTAGCTGGCACCTACACAACACGCGGCTGGACAGAGTGGACACAGGGGTTCCAATTCGGTTCTGCCATCCTCCAATTTGATGCCACTGGCGATGAACAGTTCCTTGAAATCGGCAGACGGAACACGATTGAAAAGATGGCACCCCATCTCACGCACATCGGTGTGCATGACCATGGGTTTAACAACGTCTCGACTTACGGCAATCTCCGTCGTCTGATGCGGGAGGGTGTGATTCCGCAAGATGATAATGAGATGCATTTCTATGAACTCGCGCTGAAAGCCTCCGCGGCTGTGCAAGCGAGTCGCTGGACCCGGATTAAGGACGGCACAGGATACATAGCCTCTTTCAACGGACCGCATTCGCTCTTTTCAGATACCATTCGCTCTCTACGGGTTTTAGGACTTGGGCATACCCTCGGAGCGGTGCTGATGGGTGAAGGTGATGTCGCTATCAGTCTACTGGAACGCTTACTCCAGCATTCGCAGACGACAGCAGCCTATAACGTCTATTACGGCGAGGGACGTGATGCTTTTGATATACGCGGACGAGTGGTGCATGAATCGATCTTCAATACGAACGATGGGAACTATCGCTGCCCGAGCACACAACAGGGATATTCACCCTTTACAACGTGGACGCGTGGATTGGCATGGATTATTACAGGTTATGCCGAGCAGCTTGAATTCTTTGATACACTGTCCGAAGATGATCTCGAACCTTATGGTGGGTATGATTTGGCAACGGCACACATGCGCAAAGCAGCAGAAGCCACCGCCGATTTCTATATTGAGAACACGGCACAAGACGGAATCCCATATTGGGATACAGGCGCGCCCGGCTTAGCAGGACTCGGTGATTATTCGGTAGTCCCCGCGGATCCGTATAACGACCTTGAACCGGTAGATAGTTCCGCCGCAGCGATTGCCGCACAAGGGTTAATCCGATTCGGTAACTACCTCAAGAAGCACGGCGAAGCAGCGGCAGGCAATTCCTACTATCAGGCAGGTTTAACAGTAGCCAAAACGCTTTTCGCTGAGCCGTATCTCTCTGCTTCCGATACGCATCAAGGATTGTTATTGCACTCGGTATATCACCGTCCGAATGGCTGGGATTATGTACCAGAAGGTAGAAAGATTCCGTGCGGAGAGGCTTCAATGTGGGGTGATTACCACGCCCGCGAACTCGCAGTATTATTGTGGCGGGAGATAAATGATAAACCGTATCTAACGTTTTTCTAACAGGATTAGTCGTTTTGGACTTGCAGAAATTTTAAATCGGACGAAGTTAAATTGCTTTTTACAATAAATGGAATAGCATTTTCACGCTCTATTATCAACAAAAAATGGCGACACCTGTTTGGATATCGCCGTTTTCAAATTAGTCAATTCGGTACTGCGTTAGATTGACTTAAGTTTTGCCCATATCACTGTCAATTTGATTTTCGGTGATACACTTGCGTCCTTTTCTTTTGTGTCCACATCTTTTTCAGGTTGTGGTATCTTTGGTAAAGTGAACTGGAATGCGTGGATAGTATAATTTCCTTGCACGTCCATCACTTCAAGATATGCTGTCCGATCCCTAAGCAGTTCAGATCGTAACACATCTATCAAAACAATTGCCCGATTGCCTTTTAATTCTGTCCAGCCCACGATAGCAACATCAGAAGCTCTTAATATCTGTCCTTGATAAAGTGAGTTCTGCGAGTCAACATCTATTTGGAATCGCACACCGTCTTTTCCTTGAAAGTTAGTGCCCTTGGTTCTAATGACAACATGTTCAGTCTGGTGTGTCTTGACAACTTTTGGCACAGCGTTAATTTCATGAACACTGTTGAAGTAGTGGTGTTTGTCCAACCAACGTGCCTCGTAATCGTCAAGTTTTTGTGTGCCGGGTCCCATAAGGTTGTTGCCTTCTCTGATATTGTGATATAATCCAAAGGCATGACCGAGTTCATGTGCTATCACAGACAACCTAAAACCTTCTCCGAGTGTGGCTATCCGTGTAATTCCACCACACACACCACCAGCATAAGGGAAACCTACGCCCCACGCCCCAGGCTTTACGAACTGCATACCCCCCATAAAAATGACATGAATGTTATTCTGATTTTTTAAGTGGTGTGGCAGTTCAGGCTCTACTGCCTGATAAGAGGTGTACACATGTGGTGCTCTTTTACCCTGAACGATATGGATAATAGGTTCGCCGTCGTGGTCGGTTTCAAGACGAAAGGTTTTTGCTCCATAGCCGTGCCTCTCCATCTCTGCTCGGTAAAACGCTTGTGTATCCTTCATAAGGGTTTTAATCCTATCAGAAGGCACATTCGGTGCATTAGTCGGCTGAAAATAGATAGTACGGACAATAAATGGAAGTTTAGCATCAGCTGCATCGGCAAAGAGAAAGACAACGATAGTGAGTAGAATAGCGAAAGATATAAACTGTCTGATTTTCATAAAATACATCAGTGTGGAAGAAACACCACTCCTTTACAATGTTCTCCAAAAGCATATCTTCACATTCTCGCCAAGCTGCTTGACTATTTTGCGAGATATGCTATACTAAACGAGTTATATGAAGAGGCGTGATTAAACGCTCCTTCACAAACAATAGGCAGCAAAAGACCATATCCTTGCGTTTTTAACTGCTTGCTCTAAACTGGAAGGGGTAAACACAACGTATACCTTCCAGTCTGTTATTGCATGCGGGGGAGTAGCATTCCCTCGCATGCTACTAACGATTGATAAGATAGTCCTAGTGCTTTCTCACAATTAAAAAGCATCATAAATGTTTCTATTTTTCAGAAATTACAAGGTTTACCTGTTCTTTCGGTCAAGTGTTGACATGTGGATAGTTAATTCAAGTTGTGGCACGCTTTAGATAGGTCATGGTCACCGGATACCCATTTAAAAAGAAAGTGGGTACCCCTGGTGACCAAACCAAAAGTGCCCAATTTGCATTAGACAACGGGATACCCATAGTCCTGCGAGCACTTTCAGTTTGGTCATGACAAGCATTTTACAGGATTAACGGATAAAATGCAAATAAAAATTTTGACTAGGTGTCAATTTTGGAAAAAATAACCGCTTGCGGACTCAGGTCCGGTAGGTTCGGTTTCCTAACCGAACCGGATTCTACGCGGAAACCTTGAAGACTTCAAAACCCTCTTTAGTCGCGTAGCGATGGAATGTTTATAGCAACGTGTGGCGAAAAAGACTCAAGCCCTATAAGGGTGGTATGTTTATATCATCCATGCTGAAACGCCGACGAAACTCCCTAAATTGACACCTATGGTGCGGTTTCATGAAGATTAATTTATCTGGGATTTCTCAAAAGCACTCAGAAGCCACTATCTATCAAGGTTCTCTCAATGCGCAATTATGAAAATGCTAAAAAATGATCATTGATAGATTCCTATTACGTGAAAAATAAACATTATTTTCAATACAAAATAGGATAAAATCGTCCATTAAATCGGTTTTTCATAGGTATTTCGTATTGATGTTATTAGGTTTAGAGGAATTAGAAAACTTTTATTCCTGTAAAATATGCGTGCATTTGTTTTCACGAAGTCAATAGCCATAGGGGTTAAAAATTGCATTTGCACTTATTTTTTATATGAACCGATCAATTGTGAGAAATCCCAGTTTATTAATTCGGTAATGTCAGAACGTGCGATGAATCGCACTACTACGAACGGGTTTGTTTGTAGTAGGGCAATTCATGGTTCTCCCGTCAATTACCGAAATATTTTCTTAAACTTCATCTAACCGCACCGGACACCATCAGGAAATTGCTGAATCAATTTTATAAACTTCATGCAAGCACATCAGCTGCGACAAATCAGATTAGAGGAAATGACGATGAGCGAAATCAAAGATACACAACAGCATCCAAGGGTTGAAATAGCAGTTAAGAATTTCGGTCCCATTGCCGAAGCAAATATTGATCTGCGTCCGCTGACGGTATTTGTTGGCCCGAGCAATACGGGGAAGACCTATTTTGCTACGTTGGTGTATGCTTTGCATGGTGCTTTTAACGGTCTATCTGATTCGAGTCTCCTTTCTCCTGTCGAGTCTGGAATTATGGGCGTACTAAATCAACTTTTGAATGGTCTCGCTACGCCAAGGAAAAATATTCTGGAGGTACTCAACAAGTTAAGTATAGATGAGAGACCTTTTAAATTTTCGGATCTGTCTAAAGAAATGCGCCAGAAATTAGACGTTATTATTAAGGAGACAGATTTTTTTACGGAAAGATTGCAGGATGAACTTAAAAATTGCTTTGATTTGAATTCCATTTCAGGATTAATGCGATTGACTGGAGAACAACTTAATGAAGTAACCTTTTTACTGAAGATCGGTGAAAAAGGTCGAGAATATTGGAATATCAAGATGCAGGCTTCGGAATCGGAGGTTAAGATAGATAATTCAGCTGCTCTGAATAACCCAACTTATGATGACATGGTTCTTCTTCCGAACGGATGGTCGGCTTTCGGAGAATTACTTGCTGATGATAATAGAGTTCGCATAGGAAGTCTTAGCCGTAGAAGAGACGAGGGCAGTCGATATTACTTACCTGCTGCTCGGAGCGGAATAATGCAAGGCCATCGCATCATAGTAAGTTCACTTGTAACTCGTGCCACCCGAGTAGGATTGGAACGCTTTCCTGAAACTCCAACTTTATCAGGTATAATAGCTGACTTTATGGAAAAAATCATCCTTTACGATGATAAGAAAAGACCAAACGCTGAAATGATACACCTCGCTGAAACACTGGAAACCGAGGTACTTGTTGGACAGGTACGAGTGAAACTTTCAGCAAGTGGGTATCCGGACTTCCGCTACCTACCACAAGGTTCTAATGAAGAAATTCGTCTCAGTCAATCTTCATCAATGGTATCTGAACTTGCCCCTCTTGTCCTATATCTTCGTGGTCTTGTGCAGCCGGGTGATACACTCATCATTGAAGAACCGGAAGCACACCTACATCCTGGTGCCCAAGCGGATATGGCAGTTATTCTTGCACGCTTGGTTCGTGCAGGTGTAAAAGTGATTATAACAACTCACAGCGATTGGATGCTTCAGGAAATCGGGAATCTGATACGCGTAGGAGAACTTGAGGAAGTTGGGGAGAAGGTTAACGAACTCCCGATTTCTCTTGAAAAAGAAGATGTTGGAGTCTGGCATTTTCAAAAGAATGGAGAGGTGGAAGAAATTCCTTACAATCGTATTGATGGCGTAGAACCTATGGAATATTTAGACGTGGCTGAAGATCTCTACAACCGTTCCGCACGTCTCCAAAATAGACTTGAAGCAACGAAAGGTGACAGCGAGCGTGAATGAGAGTAGGGTTCTTGGTGAATTCCGAATGCTTTTCAATGAAAGTAGTCTGATCAATTCGTGTAGTGGAGAAGGATGCAACGTTGACATGGCTGAGGTGCCATCTGAACGGGTAGTTGTAAATCTGGAGCATGAATTTGACATGCGAGGAAGGACAGAAAAACGGTGTGATCGACTTCTCTTCTTTGTTCATCCTGTTGAAAGCAATCTTGTTGCAGCTGCGATCGAACTCAAGCGTGGGAGAGCCGTTGAATCAGACGTAATTGAAAAGACGGAAAACAGTCTGAAATTTATTGCTCAAATTGCGCCAGTTTCAATCCGTGCACAAATTATCTATACACCTGTTCTATTTGAAGGTCGAGGTGTTAAGTGGACGAATCCTAAAGGAGCAAAGCAACTGACAGTATTCGTCCACGGCAAGTGGTTGCAAATTCTGACAGGTCGTTGTGGCAGACCACGAAATTTGCCAGGCGTGCTGTTTGGATAAGATTAACTTTAAGCGATAACCTCCTCAACCTGTCCCGTCTCCAACGAGCGGTTCGCAGCGAGGGTAACAGCAAGGCTCTTCACAGCATCAGCATAGGAGGAGAGCACCAGTCCCTGATCGTTTGCGTCAACCGCTTTGATGAACTGCTCAACCTGTCGGAAATAACCGGCTTCCGTGCCAGTGTAGTCAACGCCTTCACCGCTAATCTGACCGCGCAATCCAGAATCGTGCGTGAGTTTGAGATAGAGATCGTCACCGACGAGTTCAGTCGCGAAATTCTCGTGCGCGCGGGCGACACAGGTACTCGTAATACTCCCCACCGCACCGCTCTGAAATTTCAGGTTGCAGACGGTACACTCCTCAAAATCGGCGATCCCATCGGACACACCTTTGATACCGTAAGCCTGAACACTGTCAACATCACCGAGGAAGTAGCGGATGAGGTCAAAGACGTGCGTCGTCTGCTCTACCATCTGTCCGCGCGATACGTCATATTTCCCCCACCACGGGTGATTCGCACCCATCCTCGTGAGAAACCGCCCAATCCCCATTGTAAGTTTCTGATCGCCGACCAATTCCTTCGCTTTCGCCGTAATATCGCTATACCGCGCCATATAACCGACTTGATTGATAACGCCTGCGGAAGCAACTGCCTCGCGGGCACGGTTAGCAGTCTCCAAGTCTTGTGCAACGGGTTTGGCAACGAAAACTGCTGCACCAGCTGCTGCGGCATCGGCAACCTGTGTTGTGTGTGCACCGGGTGGGATACAGGTGAACACGACATCAGGTTTCTCCTTCTGTAGCATCTCAGTGTGGTCGGTATATGCAGTAGCATTTTCTTCAGTAGCGATCGATGCGGCACGTTCGGCGTTTATGTCACAGACCGCTGCAATCGGACGTTCAAGTTGATTAAGGCTTCGGCGGTAGCTTCCAGCAATACCACCAACACCGATAAAAGCGATTTTCAAATTCTGTTGTTTCACGCTGTTTTTTCTCCTTAGTTTCCAACAAATTGACAGATTAACGGTGGATACTCAGATGAGTTCTCGGATCTTATCCCGAAAATAACAGAAACTGGGTGACGCGTTTTTGTTTACGTTCATATATGGAGTAATTTTCTGTGCCCATTCTGATTTTTCTATCCCAATCGCCCGATTGCCTTTCTTTTCTAATGCACTTAATCCACCTGTGAATACTGCATTAGCCAGAAGTTCCCACGTTCCACAAATTGAATCGTTTTGGTAACGACTAAGTACATTGTTTTTGGCTTTTGGGTAGGCTTTCTTGATAGCTGGAATGTCACCAATTCACCGGATTGATCCTCAACAAGTATTTCAAAGTGCACTTATCACCTCGGATCAAAATAGTCACTATACCAGAGCCCACCTAACGGGAGCCCCTCCTCAACAAGGTTGTTTACAAGCGGATCTTCGTTTGCCCGACGGATTTTGGAAAACCCGTCTTCTCCTTTTTCCAGAATCCAAACCTCTTTTGGATCTAATGCATCGACGAAATATGGTTGGTGTGTCGTAATAAAAACCTGTGATCCACCTTTGTGTCCAGTAGCGTGTTCACGAAATTCGGTGGCGAGCGTCTCCAAAAGTTTATGATATAACCCGTTTTCCGGTTCTTCGATGCAAATAAAAGGTGGCGGTGTTGGATCTTCAATCAGTAGTAGATAAGCAAACACTTTGAGTGTGCCATCGGACATCTGTTGCGCATAAAATGGATCTTGAAATCCTTTATCGTTAAATCTGAGTAGTAATCTGCCATCACTCGTTTTTTCGGTATCAATTTGATCTATACCAGGGATTTTATCGGCGATTTTTTTTAGGATCGCGTGGAAACGCTGAGGATGTTCACGTTCCATGAATTGTACAACATTGCCGAGATTATCGCCGCGAGTATTGAGGTGTTCTTGAGGACCAGCGAGCGGCAATCTGCGCGCAGCGTCTGGTGTAAAGTAACTGAGATACCATCCCTCAATGAATCTGCGAAAAGCGGAGATTCTCGGATGCTGTTTCAAGGCACCAATTGTGGCAATACCAAGTTTTCGAAGGTCATCCATTTCAATTTCCTCCGTTTCTCCAGATTCTCCATCTTCTATCAATGCCTTAAAAAGATCAAAATCCTCAGTGTCTTCAACAATCTGGAGTCCTACTTGTTCACCTTTCCATGCTACGCCACTACCGTTATTAAGAATTAAAAAAGAGAAGGGCCAACCACGTGTCTGTCCCTTTCGTCTTTGCCGGAAACGTTCTCGCAATACATAAGGCCGTCCAATCTTATCTGCAGCAATGGCAATTTGGTATGTAATCGGTCTGGCATTCCCGTGTTCTCTGTAGTACACGTCAAATTCAATAGGTTCTGTTGATCCTTGCGTTTGCATTTTCTCAAAACCACCGCGCCCCCGTGCATCACAGGCTTCTTCAACATTATTGAAATTAAGGGCATCAGCAAGGAAACCAAAAGCATCGAATAACGCACTCTTACCGACCCCATTTTTTCCGATTACCGCTGTCATTGGCGTGAGGGCTTCTTCTTTTGTTCTATCCCATAGACGACCCAGTGTTACATCCTTAAGAACTCCAAAATTTCTTACTCTGAAGCCTTCCAATGTTGCCATTTTGCAATCTCCATTTTCATTTCAGTGGATATCAAAACAACTCACCCTTCATTATAGCACCTCTTGTGCTGTTTTGGAAGTGGAAATTTTTCAGTTGTAGTGGGTTCTAATCATCCGCAGGGACTGCGGCACCTAACAGGTCTTCATCTGAAACGATTTGGAACCGCGCCTCAGGATTTTTCAGGAAGAGTCCTCGTAAGTCAGTTGTGATGGCATAGAGGGCAGGCATCACAAACAGCGTCATCGTAGTTGCGAGCGCAAGCCCGAAGATGATGGTATACGCCATCGGCATCCAGATAGGCGACTTGCCACCTAACCCGATTGCCATCGGAATGAGTCCGAAAATCGTCGTCACCGTGGTGAGAACAATTGGGCGCAATCGGAGACTACTGCCTTTCAGAATAGCGTACCACTTGTTATTCCCCTTTTCTCGGTACTTGTTAATGAAGTCGATAAGCACAATTGAATCGTTCACCACAATCCCCGCGAGTGCAACGATACCAAACATAGCGACGACGCTCAGTGTCGCATGCGAAAGTAGGAGGCCTACCATCGCACCGATCATACCAAACGGAACAGCAAACA
>PYJC01000003.1 GCA_003635255.1 Candidatus Poribacteria bacterium
GATTGTGGAACTTGCCCGATACGATAATGTCCACTTCAAACTGTCAGATGTTGCTGGACGTTCTCACCAAGATTTTCCATACAGGGATGTACATCCGTTCATTGAAAAACTACTCTCAGTTTTCGGGTCGGCGCGGACGGTCTGGGGGACAGGCTACCCCGGACACCATCGGCAAAAGCACAACTGGCCATCTTTAGAACAAGAGATCCGACTCATTCAAGAAGGACTGCCGTTTCTGACAGAGCAGGACAAAGAACATATTTTGGGAGGCACGGCAGCGCAGCTCTGGAATCTAACAACTTGAGGTGGAATCATAGATTATGGCAGTAGTTCCAATGTATTGGGGCGAGATGGTTTACTTTGATTCGGATAACTCAGGTCAATCGCTACTCTTCTTACACGGGACTGGGTGCGATGCATCAGATTGGAGAATGGTAATTAAAAAATTACCACAAAACGGACACCGGATCGCTCTCGATTTTCGTGGACATGGTCAGAGCACTGTGCCTATACAAGCATTTTCACTATCAGATCTCGCTGATGATGTCTTGCACCTTATAGACTGTTTGAGTCTTCAAGAAGTTGTGATTGTTGGACATAGCCTTGGTGGTATGGTAGCAATGGAAGTTGCCCGCTGCTCATCACGTGTTGCTGGCCTTGTACTGCTGGAGGGGTGGACAAGCCTTTCGTCTGCAGGCAGTGCTTTCGATCCCGGACGATTTTACGGTTCGCTGTCCCAAACCGAGATTGCGCAGATTCAGCAGAAAGCAGAAGCGACGCGAAACCGTTTTCAACCCGAAGTCTGGCACAATTTCTGGGAATCTGTTAAAAATTTCGATGCGTACGCCTACCTCGCGGGCGCACGCATCCCTATTTATGAGGTCTTTGGCAGTATCGGACGGAATGATTTAACACAAGAAAAGTTGCGCATTCCACCCAACCCGAATATTCAATGGGTCTGGGTCCCCAACGCTGGACATTACCTACCGCATGAATGGCCAACTGAAGTCGCCAAAATAGTAGGCACACACCGTCGGCATTTTAAACCCCCTAAATCCCCCTTATCAGGGGGACTTTAAGTCTGCCGTAACCTTAACCTTCAGGAATCTCGACCGGCAGATCCAGCCGGTCACCCCACTCTTTCCACGAACCTATGTAGTTGCTCACCTTTGGGTATCCCAACAGCCGCAACGCCAAATAGGTCTGGGAAGAGCGGTATCCGCCCTGTCAGTAGCACATTATCTGCTTGTTTGGTGTAACACCAACCGCTTCGTACATCTCTCGGAGCTCGTCAGCAGATTTGAAGGCACCTGTCTCATTAAGATTATTGAGCCACTCAATATGAATAGAACCCGGAATAGCACCAGCGCGTTCGGCACGAGCCACTCTGCCGTAGTGTTCATCATCCGTGCGCGTATCCAAAGGGACGAAATCGTCTCGGTTTAACAGCACACGGATCACATCCGCATCCATGTGAGTGTCGCGCTTCTCATTGATCGGAAAAGGTGGCATCTCTGGGGGTTCAGCGCCCTTGGTGCTAATCGGTCCATCAGCTGCCAACCACGCCTTGAAGCCGCCATCCAAGAGTCGCGTTTCAGGGTGTCCCAAATACTCGCAAAACCACAACCCGCGCGAGGCACGTGTTCCTGATATGTCTTCATACCATACGATTGGCTTCGCCGGGTCAAGCCCACGTTGCTGAAACAGATACGCGATCATCCACATAAAGGCATCAAACGTCTCTTTACGGGTATCTATGAGACTCAAACCGAACAGATCTAAATGAAGTGCACCCGGAATATGCCCCCGAATATATTCGTAAGTGGGTCGCGTATCCACGATGCATAGTGTGTTATCAGCAAGTGTGCCTTTCAATTCTTCGGCAGAGATAACCAATTGTGGATTTTCATAGCCTTTATAGGCTTCCATTTATTAACTCCTCCTAAATATGTTATAGGGTGTTGTGTCTATGCGACGCTTGCCTTCTTTTTAACGACTTTTATTGTTTTCCATCTACCAGTGTGATACCAAGCCCACATCGCGACACCTTGTACGATATTTGAGAGCGCAATTCCTAACCAAACGCCGTTCAATCCGATGAAATATGAAAGTAAAACCACAAGTCCCAAGCCGATGACGAGTTGTGAGACGAGTGTAATTATCATCGGAGAGAACGTATCCCCAGCACCATTGAGTGCTTTGCCTAACACCAGCGAGAAGGCGATGAATCCGAACGTGGGGGACAGAAACCGCAGGTAGACAGCACCGATTTCAATAACGTTTGCATCTGGACTGAAAATCCGAACAAACGTCTGTGGAAAGATGAGGAAAACCGCACCGATCACTGCCATAATTGCGGCACCTAAGATGTTCGCAACACGTGCCGATTTTTCAGCGCGTTCTATTTGATTCGCCCCTAAATTCTGTCCCACTAACGGTGCTACTGAATTCGCGATACCAAAACCAGGGTTCATTACCAGAATCCGGAGGCGCATGCAAATTGTATACGCTGCAACAACAGTTTTGCCATACGGTCCAATTACCCATAAGAAACCGAGCCGTGAGAAATGCCGCCAAAACCCCTGCATAGAACTATAAACACCGAGCCGTAAAATATCAATCATCTCTGCGAGATCTGCCCGAAACTGGACCCTCCGCAATGATACCGGTGCGCGTCCATTCCAACAGAGATAAAGTAGAACGATCACACCAACACCACGTCCAATCAGCGTGGCATACGCAGACCCCGCTACACCGAGTTTCGGAAACCCCCATAAACCAAAAATCAATAACGGATCAAGCACAATGTTAATGATGGTCGAAAAAACCAACACTACCATCGGGGTGACCGCATCACCGCCAGCACGGAAGATGGATCCAAGCGTCATTGACAGGAACATTGTGCTAATGCCGATGAGGACGATGTGCATATAGGTTGTACCGAGGCGCAGCACCTCTGGATCAACCATTCTCACAGCAAGTAAACCTTGTTCCGCCAACGGGTAACCGATAAGTGTAACACCAATAGAGAAGACAACTGCTAACAGGATCGCCTGCATCGCAATGTGCTCGGCTTGCGCGAGGTTCCTTGCTCCCAAGTACTGTGCCACCATAATCCCTGCGCCTGTTGAGATACCAAGCGAGAACACCCCAATTAACCGGAGCAAATTCCCACTCACACCAACAGCCGCTATCGCACCAGGGCCAAGTCTGCCAACGAAAATCATATCAATGATATTGAATGCGTCTTGAAGGATATAACTGAATATTATCGGTCCTGCAAGTCGTAGGAGATGCCTCAGAAGGCTCCCTTGCGTCAAATCGCCCCGTGCTTTTTTCATATTTTGTGTTGTGGCACATACGCGTTGCTATTTGATTCCCTCTTCGCCTAAATCTCCCTATCAAATTGAAATTTGACAAGGACTTTGGCGGCACTTACGGTATTAGCATTAATTTCATTCATATTAACAGAACGGCGGTTGGATGTCAACAGAAAAAAACACGTTATTCCGTCGGCTTGTGGGTTACGCGAGTCCTATTTATTTAGAGGCAAGGTTCAACCGCACCGATTAAATATCGGAAATTTATCTTGACTTCTAAGCCAAAAATGCATTAAAATCAAAAACATACAATATGTAATGAGGAGATCGAAATGCGAACAGTTAAATTAGGCTTGATTGGGGCGGGTGGTATCTCAGGCGCACACTGTCGAACGCTTGCTGAAATTGAAGGTGCCGAGATTATCGCTGCTGCCGACCTCGTCCCTGCAAACCTGGAACGTGCGAAAGAGCAATGGGGCATCAAGCGTACGTTCACCGATTACAACGAAATGCTCAAAATGGACGAAATTGAGGCGGTGTACGTATGTACGCCTACAGGTGTACATGCCCCACCTACCGTCGCTGCGCTGAACGCTGGCAAACACGTTTTCTGCGAGAAGCCGATGGAGGCGACATTGGATGCCGCCGCTTCAATGTGGCGCGCAGCAAAAGAAAACGATAAAATCTTGATGATCGGTCTGAAACTCCGCTATTCACCACAGGTAATTAAGGCAAAAGAGATCGTTGACGCTGGTACCCTCGGCGACATTTACTATGTTGAGACCGTTGCAGATCGGCGGCGTGGGAATCCTGGTGGCAGTTTTATCCGAAAGGCGACAGCCGGTTTAGGCGCGTCTGCGGACATCGGTGTCTATGCGCTTGACACTGCCCTCTATTTAATGGGACACCCGAAACCCGTCGCAGTTTCCGGTATCACCTCCAACTATCTGAGTCTTCACAACACATGGAATCCTGCACTCAAGGAAACCGAAGTAGAAGATTTCGGTGTCGGTTGGGTGGTCTTCGAGAACGGTGCCCGCATGGTATTCAAGACGTGCTGGTGCATGAACATGGATTCGCTCGGTGGCACCATTTTCCTCGGCAAAAAAGCGGGGTTACGCCTCGGTATCGGTGAAGTTCGCGGACCAGAGGAAGGCGTGCGCGTTTATGGCGACAAAGACGGTGAGATTTTCGACCAAGAGTTCACGAAGTTTGAATCGGTAAGTGTATTTCACGAAGAAGATTCAGCGTTTATTGACGCTGTCCGTGAGGGGAAACCTTCGCCGATTGATCCGTACGGCGTGATGCTTACCAATGTTATCATTCAGGGAGTCATCGATTCCTCAAATGCGGGTGGACGCGAAGTCGCTGTAACAGTACCGACCCTGTAGTGAACGTAGTCTTACAATAGTGCGAGGTCGCTGTGCTTCGCACTTTCCTCTGAACCCTATTTTGCTATCCTTTTTCGTCTTCGCGGACTCTACATATATAATATATACGTATAACAGAGGTTTTGTAGGATGAAGTTGATTGAAGTTGCAGGGAAAAAATTCAAATTGGCATCCCGATGGGCGCGTTTGTCGGCGTTCTTCATAGATGGAATGCTCGTAGCAGGTGTGCTATCAATTTTGGTTTTTCTGTTTGATGCAATGGGGTCCGGTATTGGTCCGAGTCTTATTCGGATTGGATTGCTCAGCGCATTGCTGTGGACATTAGGTCCTAAAACTAAAATAGATGAAGACGCGTTCCCTCTCGCTCAAATATCTATAATTGGTCTTTTCGGACCATGGCTGAACTATGGTTTAGATACTTTACTATGGGGAAGCGCAACAATAGGGGCAGCTATTCTGTTTTTCATAGATGGATTCAGCGATGGACAGGGACCCGGCAAAAAGCTGCTGTCCCTACAAGTACTTCGATTGAAAAATGGTAAACCCTGCTCCTTTAAAGATTCTTTTGTTCGCCGTCTTACAAGCATCTTTCAACCCTTGGATTCATTCTGGACCTTTGGAAAACAACGGCAGCGAATGGGCGATAAGTTAGCAGAAACGGTTGTGGTAAAGCTTGACGCAGTGACAGAAGCGTTGGAAACCGAAGATCCTGAGAAAATTTTAGAGAAAACCGTCGTTGAGATGTCCAACAGGCTTTCAGATGCGCGCCAGAAAGTTGATGCCTCTGTAGGTGTCGAAAAATTATTTCAGAACGCTTATGAAGGTGCTATCGCCCAAGCGAGCGGATGGCAAGAGCGAGCGGTTATTAACCTTAAGGCAGGACGTGAAGATTTGGCGCGTGAAGATCTCGAAAAACGAAACGAATACCGACGATTAGCAGACAAATACAAAACGCAGTGGGAAGATCAAAAACAGGTCGTTCAAGCACTCAGCAACCTTCTTGAACATCTTCAACAGAAGATAACAGAAACTGAAGGGAAAAAGGCAGTTGTCGTCGCACAACACAGAAACATTGATGCCGAAAGTCATATCCGTGAGATGCTGAAAGAAATCCAAGACAGTAAGGCGTTTGAAACGCTGGCAAAGATGGAGCAGGACGCAACTGAGGCGGCGACTTTGGCGAAAACAGCGGCTGAAGTAGATGTTGCATATCAGGACGTGAAATTAGAACGTGAATTCGCGGGTTACGCTGAGGAAGCATCAATTGACAAAGACCTCACTGAATTGAAAGCCAGATTACAGCAATAAAAGTTTATCCAGCGGGCATCGTATAAATACAAAAGACTTTTAGGATTCAAAGATGAAGTTTATTGAAGTTGTGGGAAAAAAATTCAAATTGGCATCCCGATTCGAGCGGCTGTATGCGTTTTTCATAGACGGGGTCCTCTTAGCGGGTGCCTTACTAATTTCATTCGCTTTTTTGCGAATAGTGGATGCTACGTTTATTCACCTCGCAGCATTTAGTACCATACTATGGATATTCGGACCCAAAACCGAACTACCAAGAAGTGTGTTGGTTATTGTTCAGCTGCTTTTAGTCGCTCTTTTCGGACCATGGCAATATCTATATATACAACAATGGCATGATAACCTTCACACCGTAATTCCGATCGGTAGCGCGTTGTGGATCGTCGGTCTACTATTTATGGACGGATTCAAGAATGGACAAGGCTTCGGGAAAAAACAGTTGTCGCTACAAGTACTCCGGTTGAAAGATGGTCAACCGTGTACTTTCAAAGATGCTTTCGTTCGTCGGCTCGCAGCAGGTATTTTTCTACCGCTTGATCTGCTCTGGTCACTCGGTAAAAAACGGCAACGCCTCGGTGACAAATTCGCTGAGACGGTTGTTGTAAAATTAGAACCAGAACCAGAACAGACTGAAACCGAAACCGAGGACCCGGAAAGCGTCTTAGAGAATGCTATCGTTGAAATGGAAAACCGGCTCTCAGAAGCGCGAGAGAAGGTCAATGCCTCTGTTGGCGTTGAAAAACATTTTCAAGATGCTTACGAAGGGGCAGTCACACAAGTTGAGCGGTGGCAAGATCGCGCTGTTATTGCGCTGAAAGCAGGACGTGAGGATTTGGCACGCGAGGACTTGGAAAAACGTAACGAATACCAGCGATTGGCAGACCAATACAAAACGCAGTGGGAGGAACAGAAACAGATCGTCCGAGCACTCAACGACCTCCTTGAACATCTCCAGCAGAAGATGACGGAAGCACAAGGGAAAAAAGCAGTCGTCATAGCGAAAAACAGAAACGTTGATGCCGAAACCCATCTCCGTGAGATGCTGCAAGAGATAAAAGACAGCAAAGCGTTTGAGACACTCGTAGAGATGGAACAGGAGGCAACTGAAGCGGCGACTTTGGCGAAAGCTGCTGCTGAGGTAGATGTCGAGTATCAGGACGCGAAATTAGAACGTGAATTTGCCGGTTATGCCGAAGAAGCATCGCTCGATAAAGATCTTGCCGAATTAAAGACGAAATTACAGTAGATATGAACCCGTGGCACTAATTTTATATAACATTGGTATAATACTTGTTCAGAAAGAACTATTCGTAAAGGAGATTCATATAGTGTTTATCGAGATCATCAATCCGGATGAGGGATATAAATCCTCATACCGCGGGGTGGTGAATATTGAGTACGTCCATCAGATTAAGATAATCAGAGGCAGGCATCGTCAGTATGAATTACATATTAACCTGTCAAACTCGCCGAGTATAGAATTACTTGGCACGAAAGAAGAGTGCGAACAATTCTATGAGCAGCTAAAAAAGGTATTGAAAATGCATAAACAATTGTCGCCAACCGATACGCTTGTTTTCCCGCCGCAATTACCATCAAAATCGCCAGCAGATGCTGATGAAGGCGAGGTATAATTAAAAGTTCAATCCTCTCCTTCTGTAACTGATCCGCAGCACTTATTGATTATCTTCTTTAGCAGGAACAGAACCCAATTAGGAAGGAGGGCTTTCCGATGACATCCATTATTAAGGTTGCGGAAAAAAAGTTTAAGTTAGCATCCCGGTGGGCTCGACTGGGTGCGTTTTTATTAGACGTAGGATTCTTGGGGCTCTGCCAAGCCCTTTTGATTTTTAGCGGTTTTGCACTATTCACAATTTTTGACGGTTTTAATATTCGTGACCCATCGGACATGACAACGGTGAGTGTTGGGACCCTAAGTGTTATTCTGTGGGGATTCGGTCTGTTTTTCATGGACGGCTTCAAGAGGGGCGGTGGGTTTGGCAAGAGACTGCTATCTCTACAGATAATCCGTTTAGAGGATGGGAAACCTGCAAATTTTAAAGATGCTTTTGTTCGCCGTTTCGCGGGTATATTTCAACCCGTTGACTGGCTATTCGCAACCGGAAAAGAGAGACAGCGGATGGGCGATAAACTTGCCAAGACAGTCGTCGTCAAATTAGACTCAAAATCCGTTGAATTTGTAACTGAGGATGGAACCGAGTCTAAGGTTAAAGCGGGCACCGAAACAACTGACTTGGAAAAGGTTTTAGGGGATGTTATCCGTGAAATTACAAATCGGTTTTCAGAAGCAAAACAGAAGGTTGATGCCTCTATTGGGGTTGAAAAACAGTTTCAAAACGCCCACGAAGGGGCTATTGCACAGGCGGAACGCTGCGAAGAGCGGGCAATTATCGCTATTCAAGCTGGACGCGAAGACCTCGCACGTGAAGATTTAGCACAACGCAACGAGTACCACCAACTCGCCAGCAGTTACAAAGCACAATGGGAAGAACAGAGACAGGTCGTTTCACATCTTACAACGCTCTTTGAAACGCTTCAACAGAAGACTCAGGAGACAGAAAGAAAAAGGGATCAGGTCATCGCACAGCATACAAATGTTGATGCCCACGAGCATCTCCGCCAAGCACTGACTGAATTCCAAGATAGCAAGGCTTTTGAGATTCTGAGGCGAGTCGAGGAGAACGTAACTGAAGCCACCGCTTTAGCAAAAGCGGCAGCCGAAGTGGATGTAGAGTTCAAAGATGTAAAATTAAATCGTGAATTTGCAGGCTACGCAGAAGACGCATCAATTGACAAGGACCTCGCTGAATTAAAGGCGAGATTACAATAGACGCGATGTCTCATCGCCACCCCCAATCAGGAGCTATCATGGACACCCGCACTTCTCCAAACATTGTCTTTATCATGGCAGACGATATGGGATACGGTGATGTCGGCTGCTACAACGTAGACTCGAAGATTCCCACGCCAAATATGGACAAACTCGCGCAGGAGGGCATCCGCTTTACTGACGCACATTCGCCTTCTGCTGTTTGTACACCGACGCGATATGGGGTCTTAACAGGACGCTACTGCTGGCGGAGCCGCCTGAAACACGGCGTGCTTTATGGCTACGAACCTCCCTTGATTGAACCCGAACGCTTGACAGTCGCCGGATTACTCAAAAGTGTAGGATATAACACCGCATGTGTCGGTAAATGGCATTTGGGACTCGGATTTTCGACGGTGCCGGGATATGACTTTGATTTTAATGCCCCGTTGCCGTGGGCTAACGCAGGCCGCGAACTCGAAGAACATATTGATTTCACGGCACCTCTAACTGGCGGTCCCATCGATATCGGGTTTGACTATTTTTACGGGAATTCGGGATGCCCAACATGCCAACCCCCTTACGGATTTATTGAAAATGACACATTCGTCGACATTCCGAGTGTCTATCATGAAGTACCAGAGTTCACGAGTCGTCCCGGGATGATGACCCCGGATTGGGAACACAAGGATGCGGATCCCATTATTGCGCAGAAAGCGGTTGAATATATTGAGGGACAAGCCGATGCCGATGCCCCATTCTTCCTCTATCTAACGCCTTCTGCGCCGCATGAACCTTGCACTGAGGCAGTCGTGCCAGATTTCGCACGTGGACAGAGCAGTGCCGGTCCCCGTGGTGATCTGGTATGGCTCGTGGATTGGATGGTCGGTGAAGTGATGGATGCGTTAGAACGCACCGGCAAAACCGATGAGACGCTCATCTTTGTCACGAGCGATAACGGTGCATTGCCCGGTGATCGGATCCAAGGCGATAGTAGTCCGATGCCCTACCATCTCTATGATCATAAATCGTGTGGTGATTGGCGTGGTTACAAGGCGCATATCTGGGAGGGTGGACATCGTGAACCGCTGATTGCGCGCTGGCCCGGTGTCATCGCACCAAATACTGAGACCGATACGCTGACCTGCCTCACCGACCTCATGGCAACCTGTGCAGCGATTGTCGAAACAGAAGTGCCAGATGATGCTGGACAAGATAGTTGTAATATCTTGCCCGCGCTACTCGGTGAAGAGCCAGAAAACCCTTTACGAGAGGCTATTGTGCATCACTCCAGTACGGGGGTTTTCTCTATCCGTCACGGCGACTGGAAATTGATTCTGGAGACACAAGGTTCAGGCGGATGGCCACCACCGAGAGATGGCGGCCCCAAACCGGGGACACCGGGGCAACTGTATCATATCTATGAAGATCCAGGTGAGATGAACAATGTATGGGACACATATCCAGAGGTTGTGGAACGTTTGACGACATTGCTGGAAAGATTTAAGCAGGAGGGACATAGCCGGATGTGAAGGGTTCTGGAAAATAGGAGGGTTTAGTGTATGGAAACCTATAGTTTGTCACAACTCTCTGAGGAGACACTTAGGGCACTTGTAACACTCCGCATACAGGTAGGTGTGTCCGAGGAATGGCGGAATATGGAGAAAAAGGGATTAACACCGGCAGAAGGGGCTCAAATTGACTATCTCAAATCAATTTTGCGCGAGCGTGACTTGGTCGTAATGAACGAAGCCACGCTCTGGGCGCGCGCTATCTATCCACTTTTAGTGTTAGCGGAGGAGACTTACGTTCAAGCTTGGGCAGGTATTCCTCTGAAAGCTAACTATCCTGCCTTTCAATTGGAAGGCGAGGCTGATGGTGCGCTTGCACCCGCTGCAGGAGGAAAACCACAACAACCCTATCTCATTGTGCATGAAGCAAAACGGGGGGTTCACTCTTCCGATCCACAGATTCAACTCTACGGTGAAATGCTCGCTGCCGCATGGCTCAATTGGAAAAGTAGCGCAAATTCGCAATTAGTGAAGACGGACGCTATAGACAGTCAAGAAATTTTTGGGTGCTATACTGTCTCTGAAAGTTGGACTTTCGTTCACGGTGCCGTTGATGGCATCGAAACGGAAAAACCGACATTTACCGTTGAATTTTCGCGAGTATACAACGGCATTTTTGAAGCTGAATGCATCGTTCAGATTTTGAAGGCTATTGTCACCAAGCAATTGGAATACCATTCCGGGGACTTTGCAACAACTGACAGCGTTATTGGACAAATTTAAGCGGAATGGATCCAGCCAGATGTGAGAAGGCTATACATTATTTGCCTTGAAGGGGAGAATACGTACGCGTGTTCGGTCTTCAGTAACGGTAAGTAAGCACCATTTTCCAAGACTGATTGATGTTCACGCAGAACTTCCATTAACAAGCTTCCTAAAGTCTGAGGCATGATATCTTTGGCACGAACTTGAATCACACTCGGGGCGTGTCTAAAGGTAGTTGCCAACAGCATGCCAAAGTCAAGATCCCTTGTAAACACAATATAATTGTTTTGACGCGCCCAAGTCATAATAGATGTATCTGACGCTCGCGGATCACCAACTTCCTGCCAGTGAACAGCGTGCCATCCGTGTTCTTCAAAAACGTTAACCCACTCAGGCGGGAGGTTCATGTCAATTAGAAATTTCATAGGTACTCAGCGGCACCTCAATTTCTTGAACCCGCCATGCGGCATAGGTAAGAGCTTGACGAATATCCTCTTCTTCTAAATATGGATACGCCTTCAGAATATCAGTATTGGAATAGCCAGAAGCGACCAAGCCGACAACCGTGCTGACAGTGACTCGCATGCCACGAATACATGCCTTGCCACCCATCACTTGTGGGTCAAAAGTTATCCGGTTTAGATTTTGCACCATTTTTCTCCCGTCTATGGTATATTCAAATATGGAAGACCCGCGAGCAAATACTAAAGTTTATCATAACAATATCTGAGCGATCAGTAGCAATTATACCTTCAAATGAGCCAAAAGTCAAACCAAACCTCAGAATGGAGTTACAACTATGGAAACTACCACAATTGATTCACTTTTCCGATTATCAGGTCCGTCGCAAGCAGATATCGATTCTTTCCATAACGAGGGTTACATCGCTTATCCAGACGTGTTCACAGACGACGGTAGAGAGGGGCTGATCGAAGAAATCACGCAGCGTTTTGAACCGACGCGTCAATACATTGAGGCGTTGAATAACGGGGATGAACCCGAACGTCCCTATTTTATTCGTCCGTGGAACGATCGCGGCAAATATAGCGATCAGCTTATCGATGATCCTTTTATTACAGCACTCATACGTGCGACAATCGGCGATGCGTACCATTTCTGCCACTCCGCACTCAATATAGCACCCCGCGGTGTCGGTCCCCTCGGTTTCCATCAGGATCACCACCATTGGAAACATGAGAATCCGGTCAATCTTGCAGAACGTGATAACTATTATATCCAGATTCTGTATTATCCGAACGGTTTCACGCGGGGGGATCGGAACCTCAAAGTTATCCCAGGCAGCCATAAAGTAGCACCGACGCGAGAGGCAACCCCGGAACGGATGCTTGCAGGTGACTATAATGAAGAAGCCGGACGTAAACTCGAAGAGAAACGGTTGGAATTACCACCGGGGAGTATGGTCTATATTGACGCGCGTATCTTCCACGCCGTCGAGGCAAAGCCTGTGGATTCGCCACAACTCTATCGTATCTTCAACATTGACATCTTTAAGGAAGCAGGACCGCCGCACCGTTACACACAGGAGATTCCTGAAGAATGGATGGCAACGGCGACACCGTTCCGTCGGAAACTCTTTGATCGTGAGGCATACACGGAAGGGTGTTGGAGCTAATCTACTATTTTTGTTTCAATCGCCCCAAAAGGAATCATAATTAATGAACACACCAGATCGTCCGAATATCCTCTGGATATCTATAGAGGATACAACACCGCGCTTCGGTTGTTATGGAGACACGCTTGCGCGTACGCCAAACATCGACCGGCTCGCTGCAGGCGGATGCAGGTTTCCAAATGCGTTTTCAACAGCCGGTGTCTGTGCACCGAGTCGTTCCGCTATTATCACCGGTATGTATCAGACTTCCATCGGAACACATCACCATCGGACAACGCATACAGACGAAAGTACACCTGACCTACCTACGCCATATTCTGCTGTTCCGCCACCTTATGTGAAAACCTTCACCGAATACCTGAGAGGGGCAGGCTATTATTGCACCAACAATAGTAAAACAGACTATCAGTTTACACCACCGATCACCGCGTGGGATGACAATAGCAACCAAGGACACTGGCGAAATCGTGCGGAAGGGCAACCCTTCTTTTCCGTTTTTAACCCAACCGTTACACACGAAAGCGGTATGTGGGAACGGGAAAATCGTCCACTGACCACGAATCCAGATGACGTGGAATTACCGCCTTATTTACCAGATACACCTAAAGCCCGTGCCGCATTGGCTCGACAGTACGATAACCTCGCCACTGCCGATGCGCGTGTCGGAGAGTTGTTAGATCAACTCGAAGAAGATGGACTCGCAGAAAATACCATCGTTTTCATTTGGAGCGACCACGGTGAAGGACTCCCACGCGGAAAACGGTGGCCCTATGATGCAGGGATTCGGATTCCACTAATCGTGCGTTGGCACGGAGAACTCAGCCCAAGCAGTAACAGCGATCAATTGGTGAGTTTGATTGACCTCGGTCCCACTGTGCTTTCGTTATGTGGGGTGCAAGCACCGCAGCACTTACAAGGGCAACCCTTCCTCGGATCCCAAAAAGTAGAACGTGAATATATTTTTGCGACGCGCGACCGCCTTGATTTATCGTATCATATGTTGCGTGCTGTGCGCGATAAAAAGTATAAATACATCCGAAATTATTATCCCGAAAAGCCGTATCTCCGCTGGGATCCTTACCGCAATAGACATCCCGTGATGCAGGAGATGTGGCGACTTCATACCGAAGGCAAATTAGACAGAGATCAATTGGTCATGTTCCAATCACCGTGCCCCACTGAGGAACTCTACGATGTGGAAAATGACAAGTATGAACTCAACAACTTAGCAGAGAATGCAGCACATGCAAATGTCCTTAAACGGATGCGAGAAGCATTGGCGGAATGGCAATCGGAATTCGGGGATATGGGGAATATATCTGAAGAACAAATGGTGGCGAACTGGTATCCTAACGGCACACAACCACAAACGGCATCACCACTTTTCATTCCGATTAACGCGTCTAACTCCGGCACAGAGCCTGCTCATGAAGATGGAGAATGGGACGCACCGCTGCTTCTGCAACTCCACTGTTCAACACAAGGTGCCTCAATTGCGTATACAACCGAACAAGGTGAAGAGGTCCGATGGCAGTTGTATACGGAACCTTTGCGTTTATCGAAAGGTGAAACCGTTATAAGAGCAAAAGCAATTCGGATCGGTTACAAAGAGAGCGATGAAAAATCTCTAAAATTCACAGTTTCATAAATATATGCCCCTGAATGATTCTGACGATCCTATTGACTTAAACTGCCGTTTAGGGTACAATCTTTGTCAAAAATAGGAGTCAGAATGAATACAACAGATCGTCCGAATATTTTATGGATATCTATAGAGGATACAACACCGCGCTTCGGTTGCTATGGGGATACGCTTGCGCGTACGCCGAACATTGACCGTCTCGCTGCAGGCGGATGTCGGTTCCCAAACGCCTTTTCAACCGCAGGTGTTTGTGCACCCAGTCGTTCCGCTATTATCACCAGTATGTACCAGACCTCCATCGGTACACACCACATGCGGACTCGGCATACGAACCCAAACACACCTGACATGCCAACACCCTATTCCGCAGTGCCGCCACCCTATGTCAAGACTTTCACTGAATATCTCCGAGGCACGGGCTATTACTGTACGAACAATAGCAAAACCGACTACCAGTTCACACCACCGATCACCGCGTGGGATGAATCCGACAACACAGCACACTGGCGGAACCGCGACACAGGACAACCCTTCTTTTCGGTCTTTAACCCGACTGTCACGCATGAGAGCGGTATGTGGGAACGGGAAGATCGTCCGTTGACCACAACCACAAATCCGGATGATGTCCAGTTACCCCCCTATCTACCCGATACACCGAAAGCACGGCAAGCATTAGCACGACAATATGATAACCTTGCGACTGCCGATGCCCGGGTCGGTAAGTTGTTAGATCAACTCGAAGAAGATGGACTTGCGGAGAATACTATTGTCTTTCTTTGGAGCGACCACGGCGAAGGACTCCCACGCGGAAAACGGTGGCCCTACGATGCCGGTATCCGTATCCCGCTGATCGTTCGGTGGCCCGGCACACTGAGTTCTGATAGTGTCAGCGAGCAACTGGTGAGTTTGATTGACCTCGGACCAACCGTGCTTTCACTCTGTAACGTGCAGGCACCGAAACATCTGCAGGGACAACCATTCCTCGGACCGGAAAAAATAGAACGCGACTACATCTTCGCGACGCGCGATCGGTACGACGAATCTTACGATATGGTCCGCGCCGTGCGTGATAAACGGTATAAATACATCAAAAATTATTATCCCGAAAAACCGTATCTGCTCTGGATCCCTTACCGCAATCGGCACCCGGTTATGCAGGAAATGTGGCGACTGTATGCCGCAGGCGAATTGGAGGGCGATCAGGCGGTGATGTTCCAATCCCCACGTCCCGCTGAAGAACTCTATGATACTGAAAACGATCGATATGAACTCAACAATTTGGCAGCGGATACTGGACACCAAGATGTGTTAGAACGGATGCGCGGCGCATTAGCACAATGGCAGTCCGAATTTGGCGATATGGGAAGCATACCTGAAGAACAGATGGTCGCGACCTGGTATCCTGACGGCACGCAGCCACAAACGGCGGCTCCGATCTTTATTCCGATTAACGCCGAACATCCCGGCACAGAGGTAGCGCATAGGGTTGGTGAATGGGCAGCTCCGCTTGTTTTACAACTCCACTGCTCCACGCAAGGTGCATCTATCGCCTATACGACAGAGCAAGGAGATGATGCCCATTGGCGGTTGTATACGGATCCGCTGCGGCTACCAAAGGGTGAAACAAGCGTACGTGCAAAAGCAATTCGCATCGGTTATCGTGAAAGCGAAGAGAAAACGATTCATCTCAAAATTTCATAGGGAGATTATCAATAATGGCGCAACAGAATAACCAGGACTATTTCGTTTATGTCGGCACCTACACGCATGGAAATAGCGAAGGGATTTACGTCTATCGCTTAGATGGCGCGACCGGTGCATTGGAATATAGCAGCAAGATCACAGGCGTTGAGAATCCGTCATTTGTAGAGATACACCCGAGCGGACAGTATCTCTATGCTGTCAACGAACTTAACGAATTTGAGGGCAAAGCCAGCGGCGCGGTCACGGCGTTTTACATCCATAAAGAGACAGGTGAACTTAGTTACCTCAACCAACGGGCAACCGGTGGTGGTGCCCCGTGTCATCTAAGTGTGGATTCGACTGGAAAATGTCTGCTTGTAGCAAATTACGGCGGTGGAAGCGTTACTGCTTTCCCGATAGCATCGGATGGCAGGCTCGATGAAGCCTCCGATTTTGTGCAGCATCAGGGATCCAGTGTCAATCCGCAACGACAGATGGAACCGCACGCGCACGCCATTATGATTGATCCGGGGAACCGCTATGCTTTTTCACCTGATCTCGGACTTGATAAAGTGCTCATCTACCAATTAGATGCCAAAAACGGGAAACTCACGCCGAATACGCAACCGTGGGCGCGTGTGCAGCCCGGCGCGGGCCCCCGGCACTTCGATTTCCATCCCAATGGAAAGTATACTTATGTAATTAATGAAATAGATTCTACCTTCACTGCTTTTCGATACGACGCGAAGGCGGGAACGCTAACTGAATTCCAAACGATTTCCACGCTACCCGATGATTTCGATGGCACCAGTCATTGTGCGGATATTCACGTTCACCCTTCTGGGAAATTCTTGTACGGGTCAAATCGTGGGCATGACAGCATTGCGATTTGCGCGATTGATGCGGAAACGGGAGTGCTGAGTCCCATCGGCTATGAATCAACACAAGGACAGACACCTCGAAACTTCGGATTGAATCCAGAAGGAACTTTCCTCTTTGCGGCGAATCAGCAAACCGATACAGTTGTTACTTTCGCTATTGACGCTGAAACGGGTGAATTGAATGCAACGGGGGACGTAGCAGAGGTACCGACACCAGTCTGTTTGAAAATGCTGGCGTGTGGTTAGTTCAAGGTAACAGGTCGGCATAGCAGCTACCCGAACAGTTGTGTCTGATTCGGGCAGGTACAGGGACCTGCCCGAACAGATAACACAATTTCTACCGTTGATGGCGACGCTGTCTGCGGTGTTCTTGGAGTTTATCCCACGGGTAGATAAAACAGCGATCCGCCCAGTCTCGATAAAGTCCGGTGAGTTCTTCAAGTTTCTGTGGATGCTTAGTGGCGAGATCGTTAATTTCTGTCCGTTCCGTTTCCAGATCGTAAAGTTCCCAATCACCGGGGAACTTGCAAACCAGTTTCCAGTTATCTTGACGGACAGCGCAATTACCTTCGTGTTCCCAGTAAAGGACATCTTTACCGTTGTCTTTTCCGTCAAAAATCGGTACTAAACTTGTTCCTTCTAACGGAAAAATCGGTTTTCCGTCGTATTCTTCAGGGTAGGTAGCCCCCGAAATCTCAAGGCACGTTGCCATAATATCTGGAAGTTGCCCGGGTTGATGGCGTAACTCTCCAGCGGATTCTATGGCATCGGGCCAATGTGCGATCAACGGGGTAGCGATACCGCCTTCATGCACCCAGTGCTTGTACAATCGGAACGGCGTATTGGAAAGATTTGCCCACGGAACGCCGTAACTCTGATAGGTAGTTTCGGGACCCGGCATGATGCTCGGATCGTTGCCGCGATAGATGGGTTTCCCATCGGAGGTGGTTTCGGTACTGATGAGCGTATCTTGGTCGCGTTTTGCGGGAGGACCGCCGAGTTCTTCTGCACACCCACCATTATCCGCCAAGAACAAGATGAGCGTGTTGTCAAGTTGCCCTGTCTCTTCAAGCGTGTCAATAATTCTTCCGATACCTGTATCCATCCGAGTGATTTGCGCCGCGTATACCTCCATACGGCGTTGATTCCACGCTTTGTATTGCGCTTCGCTCCAAGGTAGCTGCGAGGGATCTCGTGCTGTGAGCTGCCAAGACTCATCTAAAATTTTCATCTCCCGCATCCGCGAGAGCCGTTCTTCTCGGAGTCCGTCCCATCCTGCAGCAAAACGTCCATGGTAGTGGGCGATGTCTTCTTCGTGTGCATGCAGGGGCCAATGTGGTGCTGTATAAGCGACGTAAGTAAAAAATGGACGTTCCGGTGTCTTGTTAACATGGTTTCGGATATACGTCGCTGCCTCATCGCTGACCGCATCCGTGAAGAAGTATCCTTCGGGAAGTTCATCGTGTTGGATACGGGTGTTACTGCGTGTGAGAGTATTCGGTTTCCAGAAGTTTGCGGCACCCGTGATAATACCATAATACTCGTCAAACCCGCGTTGGCAGGGCCAACTGTGCTTAGGTCCATCGGGTCCAGTGTGGCGGGAGATATGCCATTTACCGCTCATATAGGTGCCATAGCCCTCTGAACGAACCGCATCAGCAATAGTAATACAGCGGTCATTGAGGTCCCCGCGATAGCCTTCAAGTCCATCATCGCCCATCATGTGTCCGACACCAGTCTGGTGGGGATGTAGTCCGGTAAGCATAGAGGCACGGGATGGACAACAGCGTGCGGTATTGTAAAACTGCGTAAACCGCAGCCCGCCAGCGGCGAGCCGGTCAAGATTTGGGGTGTGGACTTCGCCGCCATAGCAGCCTAAGTCGGAAAAACCCATATCGTCGTTCAAAATGAGGACGATATTCGGTTTTCTGTTTTCGTTCATAGAACAAACCCTTCTTTAGTTTAGAAATTAATATTGTTTTCGACGATTCAGTATGTTAATATTAAAAGCAGAACACTAAAAATAAATAAAATTGAAGCGCGGGAACCTCATCCAACAAAGGAGTAAAACCATGATTGCGAATTTGATTACGCTTTTCCGCCTGATCCTCGTCTTTGTTGTGATCTCCCTCTTTGGACATCACGTCTACCTGGATATTTTACTTGTCGGTTTGATCGGTTTGATCCTATTTCTTGACGCAGTTGACGGTTATGTTGCTCGCAAACTGAACCAGACTTCCGATTTTGGCGCACTATTTGATATCATCGGCGATCGAATTGTCGAATGCATCTTCTGGGTTTACTTCTCTGTTGTTGGGTTGATCCCGTTCTGGATCCCCGTCATTGTGATTGCTCGCGGTTTTTTTACAGATGGCTTGCGAAGTGCTGCCTTTGCGCAAGGCAAAACTGCTTTCGGTGAGAATACTATGATGTCTTCTAAATGGACCCGTGCCCTTACCAGTTCACGCATAAGCCGTGGTATCTATGGCATTGCGAAAGCAGTCGCTTTCATCTATCTCGGGGGTCTCATCGCCTTCAAAAAATCCGGTATCTATCCGGAATTAGTTGTTGGTCTGGAATTAGCAGGCGTGATTCTCTCTGCTGTAACTGTCGCTATGTGCTTAATCCGCGGGCTTCCCGTTTTGGTCGATGGCTGGAAGTATGTTAAGGGTTAACTACGATTTATTACAGTACCAGTGGTTGAAAAGCAAGTCGTTGTCATTTTCGCGACATGTGAGCACCCTTATCCGTGTTTAATAATACATGGCTCCCATCCTCGCTCGCAAGCGATGTAAAAAGCGATCTTGCTGCTGAATACGCATCCGCTGGAAGTATCCGATTCTTAAGGGTAAACATGAGTCGATAAGTAATAATATTCTCAATCTGTCTGTACTGCCTACTCAGTTCAGCACCCTCTATAGTGTAATCAATGTCCTCTGGCAGCGTAACTGTCCACTCCTTTGGTATCTGTATGCGGATCGTCTTTTCAATTTCCATTGGATAGCCGAAATCTAACGAATAGGTGCGTTGTTCGTTGGCAAAGGTTTCAGCATAGTCGGCGAATTCATCAATCGGTAAGGGCAGTAGCATATCATTTCCTACCCACGTTCCATAATTCTCAACACGGAAACCGAGGTTGATTGTGACCGGCGCGTTTAGATCATTGAGATCGGATATTTCGTGCCACGCTATCTGAATTCCCGGAAATTGGTGGCTGAGTTCAGTCGCTAAGGTAGCCTTTCGAGCAGTGGGATGTATCTGTTGATACGCCCACCGTGTATCTAAGCTATACTGTCCATTTGCTTGGATAGACAGCGTCCCTTGTACACTGCCTTCGTTGTCAAGCGTCAATTCCGTTGTGCTGGTAAGTCGGTTGGATTCCGCGGGGAAAATAGGGGTTATCACAAATTCGCCGCGTGTATCGGAAATGAGAAGTCCTGTCCGCCCTTGGGCATTATATGGCAGGTCGCCATAACTACAGGTTGAGGCTGTGGGATCCAACCAGATATAAGTATCTGTACCCGTAGGAACCGCTGCAATCATGTGGTTAAACTGGCTAAGCAATGGGAGTGTTGTATCCACACGTTCGTGTGGTGCAAGCCCCATCAGGACCGGATAAGCCTTGATACCAACCAAATCCAACATTGAAATGAGGAGTGTGGTTTTATCTTTGCAATCCCCATACTGCATTTGAAAAACTTCGGTGGCTGGTGTAGGTTGGTAAGCACTCTGTCCAAGTTCAATACCGACATATCGGATATTTGTGGCGACGAATTGGTAGATAGCGCGGATCTTTGCCGCTTCTGTCGTCAGACTTCTGGTTAGCTGCTGCACCTTTTCCTCTATATCAGCATCCGGGGTATATCTCCCTTTCGCAAGTTCCTTATACCACGTATAAATGTTGTCCCAACTTTCAATTGAGGTATAGCGTAAACGCGGCACGATGTTGTTAGTATGTGGCATGCCTTCTTCAAGTGTCAGTGCAGACATCTCGTCATATTTCCATATATGGACGACGGTGTCATTTTCTGTGTAGGATACCTCAGGATCTTTCGGATTTGCTTCGTTCGCAATTTCCCATTCAAAGTGCCATGTTTTGGGCATCTGAAGTGCATAGACGGTTTCCAATGTCCTCTCTGTTCCCTGAAAATTGTATCCGCCTGTAATCCATGTCTCACCTCCAGGCACCTTATCTTCAAGCGTTACCTGATACTCGATACAAACACCCGGCGTGAGACCGACCATCGAGATCACCTTCCACATAGCGTCGGAATAAAGGTTGTAGGACAATAATCCGGGCGGCGTTACATCGTTAAATGCCTCATCAGGTGGTTGTAGGACCGCACCATCCGGTGTGATTGTTCGTGCAATGTTCACTCCGATATTTTGTGCGGTGGGTTGGTACGGAATAGCAATGTCCCCGTATTTCTGGATGCCTCTTTCGGTGAGAATTTTAACGACTTGGTGCGTCGTGTAACGCGACTGTCCTGTAGGTAGCACATCATGACTGAAATGGTTGAATAAAACCAAAGTATCAGCGTCAGGATAATCTGTTGCGTCTGGTGCGCTCGCGATAACCTGCTCAACGTCCGGACTTAAGAGGGTGACAGGCGGTACATCGGCGATCTGCATCGGACCGAGATTTAACTGCGTGAGCACTTGGAGTCGGGTCAAAGCGAGAAGATTATCTGGATCGATTTCCAAGATCTGCTGGTATTGTAGTTGCGCCTCAAAATAACGCTGTTGATCTTCATAGAGCGCAGCGAGTTGTTCTCTTGCCCATATATCCGTCGGAAAAAATCGAATCGACTCCCGTAATTCTGCGATAGCCTCACCGAGTTTACCTTGTTCGAGATAGATCAGCCCCAAATAGTTGTGTAAATTTTCGCTTTCGAGACGTTCACTTTTCGGATCAAGTGCTAATGCCTTGTAAAGCACTTCAACCGCTTCATCAAAACGTTGGAGCTGTTTATAGGCTAAACCGAGATGGTTCAAGGCATAGAGGTTGTTCGCTGAAATAGTGAGAACGCGCTCATAGTGTTCGGCAGCGGTAGCATAGTCGCCTAATTTTTCAGAGATGTATCCGACATAGTTAAGGGCTGCGATATTGTTCGGTTTAAGTGCCAAAAAAGCAATAAATGCGTTCCGGGCGTTTTCGTATTCCTCAAGTTGGAAGTATATTTCAGCTATTTTGTGTTGCACCTCGCTGGCATCCGGTCGGATTGCGATGGCGGTTTCGTAAGCGGCGAGTGCTGCGCGTAAGTCTCCCTGTTGGAGTTCGCTATTGCCTGTTTCAACCTGCTCGCGCCACTGACGATCCCGCTCAATTAACGGGTCAACCACCCCAGGAGTAGACGGATTTTTCGAGAAAATTGTACATCCAGTGATAACAAAAAACAGGCTTAACAGCCAAAATATGTGTTTTTTATTAAACATCATTGTTACCTCCGCCAGCAGTTAGATGCCCGATACTCAGTTTTTCTGAAGTTTTGGGTTTCCGCTGTGGCGTTCCTTATCTCGTTGGGTCTTTTTCTCCAAGTTCTTTTTGAATGCATCTTCAAGTTCAACGCCTGTTTGATTCGCAAGACAGATAAGCACAAATAGGATATCCGCTATCTCCTCACCAATATCAAGGTCTTTCTCGTTCTCCTTGAAACTCTGCTCGCCATATTGACGCGCCATAATCCGTGCTAATTCCCCCACTTCTTCCATGAGGATGGCAGTATTGGTTAATTCTGAGAAATACCGGATGCCAAGGGTATGGATCCAGTCGTCTACGATCTTTTGGCAATTTTCGAGTGTGTAGTCCATATCAGTTTGCGGTTCCATTTCATGATGTGATGTATATTTTCAGTACCTACGAAGTGAACGAGCAGTACGCTTTGCGACCATAGCAGTATCTGCAGAACGGACTTTGTGTTAATTTGAGAGCATTTATATTTTAGCAGCACTCACGATGCAAGTAAACTTTTTTCTCTGAGTGTCCGTTGAAGTGCATAATTCAAACGTAAATCTCTTGATTTTTCTCAAAACGTGGTGTATACTTTATAAACGCAATTTCATTTAGGCGGAAAGACTCACACGATAAGGAGAGACGTATGGGACTTACGAATGAAGAACAACAATTTTATGAAACAAATGGCTATCTCTTGAAAAAAGGGCTTGTCTCTACAGAAGACATCGCGCGAATTCAGGAAGAAATCAAAGATATACATAACCGTATGGCAGAACAACCAACTGATGGCATTGGAATTTCGTGGGAAGTCTATGATTCGGACGACCACCCACCGCGTATCAAGCAGCTAATGCACAGCGAGTTGGTAAGCCCGACGCTCAATCGTCTGCTTCGCTGCGACGATATGTTGGGTATATTGGAAGTGTTGATGGGTGAAAATATTTCGTTATATCATAGCAAATTGCTTCCAAAAGCAGGTGGTGATGGAACGGCTATCCCGTGGCATCAAGACTACGCTTACTGGAAAAATGATAATAACAAACCTGTCATGATTAACTGTCAGTTAGCTATCAGCGAAGCGAATCTCGAGAACGGTTGCATTCAGTTTGTCCCAGGAAGCCATAATTGGGGCTTGCAGGAACACGAACGCAAACATCAAACGTTTGGTGTTTTTCTACCCGGACACTATCAAGAACGCGAAGACGCTGTCGCTCTTGAAATGGAACCCGGGGACGGTGTCTTTTTTAACGCCCTGATTATCCACGGTTCAGCACCAAATAATTCGCTAAACGACCGGTTGATGAACACCTTCGCTTACAACGTAACAGGCAACGGTGCAACCCAATCTCGTGAAGTTTTACGCGGGAAACCTCTTGATGTATAAAAAAGTGACCGTACCGTTCTGACGAAAGATACTTCCCAGCGAACCTGCCACTAAAATTTACGGTGTTGTGTGAGAAAGGTTATATAGGGAAAAAAATATCATGAAAGATAAAAAAGTCGTCAATGCGTGGAAGATTTTCTGTGTTTTATTTATTGTTATTGCGATGGGGTGCGGGGAAGAAGATCCGAGTCGTACAAACCTCGCACCACAGATTTTAACCTTTGAAGCAGAATCGGATATAGTCGCACCGGGCACAGCGGTACAGATCCTTCTGGAAGCAGGCGACCTCGAAAACGATATATTATCATATACTTGGTCAGTTACAGATGGTAAATTGATAGAAAATACCTCTGGCGCGATCTGGCACGCACCGCAAACTGAGCGCAAGTACCAGATTGAAGTTACAGTAAGTGACGGGGAAAACGCTACAACAAGCACACTTGATATACAAGTGTGGCGGACCCGACCTGGCAATTACTACCCCCTGGCGGTGGGGAACACCTGGCATTACCGCAATGATAGTGGTAGTGAAATCATCTTTGAAATCATAGATACCATTCAGATTCAACGCGCAGGTGGGAAGACTGTCGAGAGTTTCGTGCTTCAGAAATCAAGTATGGACGAAGGATTAGAGAACATCGTTAACTACTCTTATCTCGGTCCGCTTCTTGATGAAAGTGGTGAGGTATCAGGTGTTGTGCAGCACGCACAGAACACCACATCCGGCACAGGCGACACAATCCTATTTGAGCCATTTCTTCCCTTATACCAATTTCCCCTGATTCCGGGTGAGAAATGGGATGTGAACTTCCAAGCGAAATTAGTACCTGAACTCTTTCCAATTGGCGGTGGGCTTGACGAATTTGAGGTGCTCTCAGAAGAAACAGTGGCTGTACCCGCGGGAACTTTTGAAAATGTCTTTCAGGTCCAGGAATCATTTCGGTGGGGTTTTGATATTGGAAATCAGGACTTCCCACTTGATATTACCGTTGTGCAAAAATGGATCGCACCCGATGTCGGTATTATCAAGTTTACGCAGTCTCAGACCCGTGGCGAGTTGACAGTTGACACTGTTTTTGAACTTGATTCCTTTAAATTGGTGGAAAATTAAATCTGTGAGAACTCCAAGA
Organism: Candidatus Poribacteria bacterium; assembly: GCA_003635255.1. Lineage (GTDB taxonomy): Bacteria > Poribacteria > WGA-4E > WGA-4E > WGA-3G > WGA-3G. Next base: position 24,934 of record PYJC01000003.1, read on the forward strand.
AAAAAACCAGAAATCTTAACCACAACTGTTGGCTCTTACCCTGTACCGGCATGGCTTCTGTCAATGCCGACGGAACAATCCCTTCTTGATGCAACACGCGTTGTCGTGGACACCCAACGGCAACGCGGTATCGACCTACCGACCGATGGTGAACTCTACCGCTTTGACCCGAACCACCCAGATACTAACGGAATGATTGATTATTTCATTCGACCCCTTTCAGGTGTGAGGGCAGAGGTGGGAAGGCAGGAATGGTATGAGTTCCGACAGATGCAGACGATGTCGTTTCGAGCGAAACCTGCCGGAGTTGTTGAGAGAGCGTTAGGGGAAGGCACGTTAAACCTCGTTTCCGATTGTGAGCGTGCTGTGGATGTTGCCGGTAAACACATCAAATTTACGGTAACAAGTCCGTACATGCTTGCCCGAACGTTATTGGACAAACATTATGGTGATTTCGATGCATTGCTTACGGCGTTGGCGGAGGTTTTAGCGATGCAGGTGCGTGAACTGGATTGTGCCTGTCTGCAAATTGACGAGGCAAATATACCAGGCAACCCACAAGATGCACCTCGCGCTGCCGAGGCGATTAATATCGTTCTTGACGCGTTCGACGGAGAGAAAGCAGTCCATTTTTGCTTTGGTAACTATGGCGGACAAGTTATTCAAAAAGGCAGCTGGAAGGCACTTATCGACTTCTTGAATACGCTCCGATGCGATCATCTCGTTTTGGAGCTTCAACACCGTCCTGAAGATGATCTTGAGGCACTTAAGGCAGTCACCTCAAACATTGTCCTCGGTATCGGTGTGATTGATGTCAAGGTGAATCCGATTGAAACCCCTGATGATGTGGCATCCAGTATAGAAAAAGCTGAAAAAGTATTGGGCACCGGACGGATTGGTTGGGTGCATCCGGATTGTGGGTTTTGGATGCTCCAACGCTCCGTAGTAGATCGGAAGATAGAGGCACTCGTGCAAGGCCGGGATAGATACTTGGGACTTGCTTAGCAAAATTGGACGTAGAAAATAGGACTTACGCAGCCTCTACTGCAGGGTTTTTGCTGGGGTATTTCTTCAGGGTTTTAAACCCCGCCTGCGGTGCGTCATACGTTCGTTATCATGGAAAAGTGCGTAAGTCCTGGAAAAGAAAGGTCACAGATGTTTGAAGTTCAACTACCAGCGTTGAAAAGGTTTCAGAATGTCGCTGGCCTTGCTGCAGGAATAGGTTTTTTCCTCGGTCTACTGATTCCTGCCGTGGCTATTTTTATTTTCCACTGGCACTGTCCGTTTGGAAACAGCATTCTGCAGATTAGCGGATTTTTGGCAATTACAGGACTCGGAAGTGCTATTGTCATAGGCAATCTTACCGCCCTCATTATAATTGGCGTTGCGAAATATCGCCGAATGCTATCCGATTCATCGGAAAAAAGGAGATAATAAAAATCTAAAGTGGACTTCAACCTCTTACACACCGTTTTACTCTTTGGTACAGGTATTTGCGCGGGTTTCTTAAATACAGTTGCTGCTGGTGGATCGTTGTTGGCACTTCCGATGCTTATCTTCCTTACCTCCGATCCAGTATTATCAAATGGCACGAACCGAGTCGCTATTTTCTTCCAAAACCTCAGTGCCATTATGGGCTTCCGGCGTAAGGGTGTCTCCGATTTTAGGTATGGTATTCTACTTGCTGTACCTGCAGCTATCGGGGCATGGATAGGTGCTAAAATTGCGATTGGTACAGATGCAGCCCTGTTCCAATTCATTCTTGCAGGCGTGATGCTTGTTATGCTAGCTTTAACACTGCTGAACCCAACAGCGAGGTTAAAGGATAGGATTGAAAGCAGCGGGACAGGTGCTAAAGTCATCGCGATGGTTGTATTCTTTTTTATCGGGATTTACGGGGGTTTCATTCAAGCGGGTGTGGGGTTGCTTGTTATAACGGGTCTCCGCCTTTTGACAGGTATCGATCTCGTTCGGACGAATGCGATTAAAGTTTTTGTTATCTTTTGTTATACCGTGGTTGCGCTCGGCGCTTTTATCATAGACGAGCAGGTCAATTGGACTTTAGGTGTGACGTTAGCGATAGGGAATGCTACGGGGGCATGGATTGGCAGCCATTGGGCCGTCGAAAAAGGAGACAAATGGATTAAAGTGGTCCTCGTCGTAACTGTCCTTGTTTTTGCGACGAATCTTGCGTTAGAGCCCTTTAATTTAGATATTAAATCGCTTCTCGGACTTGGTTAGCGTCCCAATTCTTGATACGAAAAGATGAGACGGTGAACCGCGGTTATGTGTGAAGTAAGTGTGAGGATACCGAGTGTGCAGAGTAGCACCATTCCGGTACTTTGAACAATCGAAAATTTGTACCAGAGTACGCCTTGGAGGAGTGCACCAATGCCGAGCAAGATAATACGTTCGGGGCGCTGCATGAGTCCAACGTTACAGGTAATCTGGAGTCCCTCAGCTCTCGCTCGCACATAGCTGACGAGTATCGAACCAAACCATGCCCCAAACGCTAAAATTATCCCCAATAGACTTTCCAACCCAGAAAAATAGATGAGCGCGCCAAGGAACAGGAAGCCTTCCGAATAACGATCCATCACGGAATCCAAAAGTGCTCCGGATGGCCGTAGGCTTCTTTGAGCGCGCGCGACCGCCCCATCTATCATATCAAAACTGCCCCCAAATAAAATAAGAATACCCCCGGTAATGAGGTGACCTGTCGCAAAATAAAAGGTCGCAATGAGGTTGACAAAGAACCCAAAGAGTGTCACCATGTTCGCCGTAATGCCGATTGCCACCATTTTGTTGGCAATCGTAGACAGGATTGTCTCAAGACGGGGCTTTATCACTTCAAACATTGTGATGCCTCCTCACTGTATGACGGGTTCGATTCCTACGAGGAAGTGTAGAGATTCTCGCCGGTTCTTCACCAATTCGGTGGCCGGAATTGTCTCCGCCTGACTGACGAGTTCTAAGATTGCAGGCGCGATGTCTGTTGGATGCTCTGCTATTTTGACCCGCTTTTGTCCAGAAAATTGTGCGTCTGGTAATCCGACAAGAACCATTCCGTCATTCCATATAAGTTCTTGAGCAGCGTGATCAATATTATTAGCACCGTCAAAAACGGTAATGATAGGGGATGGTAGCCTTAGCAGTTGCAACTCAGTTCTCTGAATTGCCTGAGCACAGGCTAAAGTTGTTTTACGCCGTATTTTTGCAATATACGCGACAGGTAGATTCCACAAAACGATAGGCTTTTTGAGACGATGTGCAAGTGCGATGAGGCGCAGTAAACATCGCCATTCAGAGGCACTGTTTAGGCTCTGCTCGTCCCCTTGTACGAGTATGACTTTCGTGTGCTGTACCCATGCGAAGCCAGCGAACTTAAAAGTCCCCTTACTTCCTGATCTATCGCCATACAGCTGAATCGCTTGTGTGAAGGGCGGTTGGGGGTATTTACAGGTATTTGATAACATATACCCAAGACCTTTTAGCAACGGTGTTGGTAGGGAACCAAGTCCCGACCAACATCTCGGTTCTACTTGCCTTCCTATAAAAAAAGCAGGGAGGTGGTTGAAACACCTTCCCTGCCTAAAAGGTAATGCGTCCAGATTATTCGCCGCTGCGTCCACCGATGGCGTTTATAGCAAACCATCCGATCCCTGCTGCGACTGTTGTCAGGAACACCAAAGCACGTTTGGATGTGGAAGGTTCTTCATGTATACCTTTAGCATCCTCAAGGATCATCTTGACTTCGTTGATTGCCTTTTGGTTGGCCTCAACCTGCCCTAAAAACGTTTTCACGTCCGCTTGGATAGATTCAACGAGTGCGCTCGTAGCTTCCTCTGCCATTTTGTGCTCTTTGATCATCTTATCTATCTCTGCAAGATGCTCATCAAGGTGAGCAATTTCGCTGAGGATCGCTTTTTTGCTGGCTTCAAGAGATTCTTTGAGACCAGAAGCGATTTCGTTTCCAGAGTCTGAAACAGCCTGCATCAATTCTTTTTGTGATTTCAGACTGGCCTCAAGCTCTTCGAGTTGTGCTTTGAGCTTGCTTGCATTTTCATTGAGTGCTTTAATTTCCGCCTCAAGTTTCTCCCGCGTTCCTTCAGAATCGGCTAATTCCATTTTTAACTGTTCAAGTTCTTCCTGCTGCTGGAGGAGATCCTCTTCAGCAATCTCAACAGCATCTTTTGCCATAGCGAGCGGAATACGCAATTTTTCGCCAGGGTAAATAAGATGTGGATTGGTGAAGTCGTTGTACTTGCTCAGTTCACGCCACTGGAGTGGGTCCTTAAGGTGCTCTTGGCAGAGATCCCAGAGGGTATCCCCTTTTTCAATGGTGATGAGCATCGTGTTATCATCGCCTTCGTGCGGTGTAATTCGTGCCGAGGCGGACAGGACATAAACGCCACTGAGTGCTGCGCAGATATACAGAATCAGTGCCAACTTCAGAGTGCCTCTTATCATTTTCATACGTTTTCTCCTTTAAAATCTATAAGAGAGGGAAGCAAAGTGAGTTGATCCGACACCATCAATATCACTCGCCATGCCATCTTGAATAGCATAGTCAATCTGCAGCCCACCTATGTTCACACCAAACCCACCAAAAAGGTTTTGTACATCGCGTGAAGCTTTGACGCCACCACGAATCGACAAGGCAGTGGATTTGTAAGTGACGATCGTGTATTCAGTCCCGAGCCGTAGGCTGGTTGCGCTCTCAACAAGGTCGACGAACTCTTGTTCGACATCCGCTGCGAAAGTGACGACGTTGCCCACATAGAGGTTGTAGGCTAAACCGACATTGACGACCATCGGAACAGTGTCATCACCGAGGGATGCGCCGAGATATTTAGCAACAACGCCATAATGGAAGGTCGGAACTTTTTCCTCGCCGACATCTATGTGCAGGGCATGTCCCATCAATCCGACATCCACACCCCCAAATCCGCTCTGGTTTTCAACGCTGTCTAACCCGAAGTTATCCATCAGCCATCGTCCAGTTAAACCGATGCCAAAGTTTCCGATACCGATGCCATAAGAGAGTGAATAGGCGTTTGCACTATAGTCAAACTCACTATAGTCAAACTTAGTAGAAAATGCTGTTCGTGCATCGTAGACCGGAATCCCGCTGATACCAGCATTTACAACTGCAAGCCCGATAGAACCCGCTGAACCGAGCGCCTTCGTCAGTGCAACGAAGTTGTGGCTTCTATCAAGGTCGAGCTGTTGGGTTGAAAGATTGAGACTTAAATCCGCTGCGGATGCAAGTCCTGCTGGATTCCAGACCGTTGCGGTGGCATCATCAGCGATTGCTGTGAATGCGCCACCTAAGCCGATTGAGCGTGCACCGGCACCAAGCCGTAGGTGTGGCATGGCATTCACTCCGGCAAAACTGGCCGGCGACACCGCTAAGATAAGAAAGAAAAGTGGTATTAAACCGCATAGCAATTTTGGGCACTTTTTAGAAACCCATTTAGCAATTTGCTCTGTCATTAACATTATATCCTCCAAAAGACTGTCCACATCGGGAACTGGACAGATGTCCAATTCCCGATATGCGGACTGCCATTGCTTAGCGCGTCAGTGCGAGTTTGAGAAGGGCGTATTCAGGCTCGATACCGTCTTCTACAATAATCTGGCAGTAGTAGATACCTCGAGCTAAGTCTTCTCCGTCTCCAGAAGATTTTCCATTCCACAAGATCCCGCCATCCTTGCCAAAATAATTGCCGGCGTTCATAACCTTATTAGCCATAAGGACACGAACCGGACGGAGTGTGCTGTCATAGATGGCGATACTCACTGCGGATTGCCGGGTCAGTGCGAAAGATATGTGAGTCTCGTCCTTGAACGGGTTAGGAACGTTAATCGGACGCGCCACTAATATCGGACCCTCCACACTTTCAACAAAGAACGTAAACTCGTAGGCTGCCATGTTCGCTTCACGGGCACCTTTGTTCTTTTCAGAGACATTGCCCTCTTTCTGCGCCATGTCAGACACTTCAAGTTTAACCGTATGTTGCCCGAATGGCAGATCAGCCTCTGGTCTATATAGCACCTGCGAAGCCGTCTTTTGATTCGGTTTAAGGTTAATCACGTTGGAATTGAAAATGAATCGGATAGAATCGACATCTACACCGGATTCGGCATCTGCATAGGCGATCGAAATCAGGGGCCGGCGGTCGGTCAAACGCGCTTCATTTTGCGGTGAAGCCATCGTAATGACCGGTGCGGCGGTATCGAAGTCAATCGTGAAAGTCCCTTTCGCCGAAGCCGAGTTGTTGTATGGATCCGTCGCGCGGACTTCAACCGTGTAGACACCCTCTTCAAGCGGAGTTTCAAGATTGAAATCTACACGAGTGATACCTTCAACATCCTTTTCACCATCATTCGCGGCCTTGCCTTTCACCTCTTTACCGGCACTATCCCATACGGTAATCGTCATTTTAGAAACGCCTGAGTCGTCATTGGCACTCGCGGAGATAACCGGGAGTCCGCCACGGATCGTTCCAGACGGGGTGATTGAGGTAATCGCAGGTGCGATATTATCAACAACAAGCGTGAAGCTCCAAGTATGTTCCGTGGTACCCCCTTCACTGGTTGCGACGAGGCGTACATTGTACAGACCCGCACCGTGTGCTGCAAAGTCTATCGGTGCCTCAATCTTTCCGCCAACGATATTCGATTTGGCTATGGAACGGAGCTGACCACCATTTATACTGTATTTCACAGACGAAACAACAGATTGCTCGTCAGTTACAACCGCTGAGATCTTTGCTGACCCTGCTTTCTCGGGATCTGGATCCGTGATGATCCCAGTGGGTGCGGCTGCGGAGATAACTGGCGGCGTTGTGTCTCTCGGCATATCTACCGTGAAGACGCTTGATGTCTGCGCCATATTGCCATCACCATCAGTGACTGCAACAACAACCTTGTAATCACCGTCTGCCAATGCTTCCGCAGGGGTATAAGAGAATTGGTTTCCGTCTACCTCTGGTGTTGCATCGACATCGTTGATAGTAAACGTAGTGATTTCAACAGTGCCAGCACCAGAAAATTCACCACTGATAGGGGGTTTGCCGTGCGCAAAGGTCTGCCCTGAAACAGGCGAATGAATCGCAACTGTTGGAAGCGTCCCATTGACAGTAAATTCCTGCGAACCGCTACCGACGTTACCGAGGATATCCGCAACTTCAACAGTCACACGATATGCGCCACCGGCAAGCTGCTCAGTCCGAGTGTAAACCAAGTCTTCAGCATCTTTTTCAAGAGCCGCTTGGTCAACGACCACTTCAATTGCGTCAGGCGGCTGGAGACGTGCCAAAGCGAGACTTCCAGTTGCACCGTCAACGCCAGCACCAGCACCATCTTGATAGGATGCATGGATAGTCGGCAGGCTATCTATCGCCTCACCATCCGTAGGAGATTCAATCACGACCATCGGACCGGTGTTATCTACATTAACCTCTGTTAATGGGAACCGAACCGTTCCGTTCCGTTTCGTGACCACACCGTCAGGTGTATAGACACCGTCTGACAGTGGTCTACCATCTGCCGGTGATTTAAGCTCTACCATCAGCGAGAAGGTATTTTCTGGGTCTTCAGCACTTTCACTTGGTACAGCATCGCCGTTTACTTCACCACTAAGTTCTTCAGCAGCTAATGAACCATTAGCAACCATGAAACTCACAGTGACTGAGTCGCGAAGTGGAATCGGCTCTGCAGGTGCGTCCGCAAGGTCCGTACTATCTACGGCACTGACTGCTAAATCAGTAATATCAGAGACTCTGAAGTTCTGGACATGCACCGTTACCATCGGTGACTCATCGGTTTGCACGTTACCGGATTCATCAACGGCTAAAGCGTGGAACATATAAGTTCCATTTTCGAGCAATCCGACATCAATTGTAAGGTCAAGAACACCGGCTTCGCCTTCGGCAACAGTTTCAGCACTGTCTTCAGTGGTTTGCACCAAATTCACTGAGGCGTAAGTCATAGGATCAGCAGTCGGTTCAGCGGTAAATATTGCTATCGGTGAAGGAACTGTATCATCAACAATCCCGCCGACAGTATAACTACCATCTTCGTTGGCTTCAATCGGACCAGCAACGTCAGCAACAGCGACAATGTTCGTTGGACCTAACGGCGAGACATCATCAACATTATCAAGTGAGAATGTTGAGTTAACACCCTCAGGAGATCCCGTTTCGCCTTGGTCTGCTGCGGAAATTGCGACTGCACGTACGATGTATGGGTTGTCATCTTTGGAAACATCCCGCGCTGCCGGACTATCCTTGTCAATGGTGTCTGGAAGTTCCAACGCTACCGTATCTATATCAAGCGTCCATTTTTGATAGGTTTGATATCGATGAATCGGTGAAGGCTCTGCGCCCGCCGCGGCGTTTCCAGCTGCGACGGTAATGAGGTCACTCAGGGAGTCAACATTTAGGTGCTGTAGTTCTTGAACTTCTTCCGAAGCAACAGCAGTTCCCTCTTCAGCTGTGCCAACCGGTTTCCACGCAGAATCGTCATCGTTTTGACGTTTGGTTTCAAAGCGCATTCCGGTGATAAGCGGAGAAGTTATTTCACCAATAGAGTAAGCATTGACCGTGACAGTTCCCTTCGGTGCCCCGCTATCCGGGTTCGTCTCTGCTGCAGGATCCGTCGTTATTGCCAAAATTTCCGGAGCCGGTCGGTAAGTGTTTTCAACATTCACCGAGATTTTCGCCCCGTCGGTTTCAGCTACTTCTGCACCTTCAGCATCAACAGCCACAGCGTGGAACATATAGGTTCCATTTTCGAGGTATTCACCGTCAGCAAGTATACCAACATCAACGGTTATCTCAAAAACGCCACTGCCTTCAGCAGTTTCGCTTGCCTCTCCAATAGAAGCACCTTCAGCATCCGTTACTAACATAACCGATGTGTAGGAACCCTGATAAGATACCGGTGTGATCGTAAAGGTAACCATTGGGGATTCGACAGTCTCGTCGTATTTATCCACGAGTCCACCGACAGCATAACTACCATCTTCGCCTGCTTCAACTGCACCATCGGCATCAGCAACAGCAGTAATATTTGTGGGACCGATGTTGTCAACGGAGAATTTTGCCTCAACACCGGGAATTGGTGGTATTTCGCCACCCGCGGTATTGGCATATCCCGTTACGACATATTGGTTATCATCAGTACTACCTTTGGTAATCGTATCCATCAACGCTGTGGTATCTATGGAGACCACCCATTTCTGGTAAGTACTACCAACATTGACACTCGGTTTGTCAGGCCCTACAGTATTGACGAGATCACCAAGAAGATCCGCAAGTGCTTGACCACCGATGTTTTCAGCAGCTTCACTGGTTTCAATTGTCCATTCGGCATCTTGAGGTCCCTTGGCAGCCAAGCGGACAGAAGTAATGTCTGTAGAAGTCCGGCTCGGTGTATAAGCATTAAGGGTTAGCATGCCTTGTGGAGCACCGCTATCCGAATTGGTAGTCGTGGCAGGATCCACTGTAATCGCGATAACCTCTGGATCGAGCGGGCAGATACCTGCATCTAAATTGATCGTACCTTCCATCGCCTCGAGATCATCACCGAGCAAAGCGTTGGAGGCTACGGCACGAACCGATACAGTGCTACCTGCGCCTATCAACTCATCAAAGTCAGCAACGTTCCAATTGACAGTCAACGTTGAACCTGTTTCAGTACCATCAAGATCAAGTTTACCGATCTCTTGCCATACGCCAGCAGCGTCCTTATACTGGACACTAACCATGGCAGGATGAACTGAGCGGTGGTTAACTTCGACGGTTAACATAACATTATCTGTGGTATTTCCGAAGATTGTCACATCACCGATGGCACCACTCTCAAAGAGATCATCCATATCGCCGTCCATGTTACAATCGCCAATCACAGCAGACATTACACTCGCCCGATCACGATGTGCCGGATCTTTTGAATCAACGATTCTGAGCCGTGTTGGTGGGGTATGTGAACTGACATTGAAGAGCGTATCAATCCCCAATGCGCGGATGCCGTAATCACCTAAAAGGATATCTTCACCAATTTGCGCAAGCATCATCACATCATTATTCGGATCCCCATAAGTAATCGGAATGCGGTTGATAAGGTCCACTGTTTCATCGAAAACCTCAAGGAATAAGTTTATTACTTTAGGGTCCACCAGATTCACGTCTAACAAATCCCCCAGCTCCTTAAGCGTGGGATTGTTCTGTATAAATCCGAGCCCGAGAGGTGTTCCAAGAAAAGCCACTACAGTTTCCAAGGTTATGGTTTTAGTCGGTAGCGTTGCACCACCAAGAGCCAATTCCTCAGGCAGGACACCTTGATCTACAAGTTGTGCTATGGTTTGATCCCATATCGTTGAGGCGAGCATGGTTGCCTCAGGGGTCAACGGCATCCAAGTGTTGGGACGTTGGAGTGATGAAGCACCTTGGTCAGGCGTTCCATCTGGATTCAACCCAAGTATTTGATAAAGGAGATACCCGTAGCCCTGTCCCACATAATTACTGTGCCCTGCGCCCGGTATACCCGTGACCTTCAAGGTAGCCTTACCAGGCTCCAAGGTAGTAGCAACGTAAACACCATCCATATTTTTATAAACGGCTGTGTTGTCGCCCGCGCTTATTTCAACACGAGCCTCCGGTGCTTTGGTATCAACCGTGACATCGCTCCACATCTGATCCAACGGGTTTCCGGCCTCATCATGGACAACAGCACCCACGAAATAGGCACCCTCATCAATATCATCAAATGAAGCAACCCAGAGCGATTCGGATGCCGGATCAACTTTTGGGATACTGAAAACAGAGGACAACATCGGGTCAAACCCGGACTCAAACTGTGTTACCACCTTGCCAGCATTACGCTGAAGTATCTTTTGAAGTCTCGCTTGATGTTTTCCAAGCGCGCTGAGAATCTCCCGCTGTGTAAGTGATTCACCACTGAGCACTTTTGCGAGTAATGGGCCTGCGGCATTCGTGAGGGCTGCCCTGAACTTGTCGTCAAACAGAGCATCAAGAATTCCGCGATCTGCTAATTGGAGATTGCGGGGGTCTGGCATCGACCACATCTTAATCTCAAGCGGTGGATCCAAGGTTGCGTCCAGAACATCTGATATTGAAGGCAGCTTACCTTTAGCTGCGTTTTCAGCGAATTTTGCAAGTTGTTCGCGATCCAGTACATCTAACGTCACTGGTATGGCGAGCACCACATCAAAATAGTAAAAACTATTCCCTTGTGTGACATCTACCTCAGTTTCCCAAACAACACCATTTTCCGTGAATGTAGGATTCATCGGATACCCAGTATAGCGGCCATTCAGCCCATCACTTGAATAGCGAAGGGTCACCTGAGAAAAAAGCTGCTCAAGATTATCTTCAAGTGCTGGCCACGCGGGCAAATTGGTAGCGGCGAGTGCCTCTTCCAAACGGAAAGTATAAGCGACAGTTTCTGAACCAAGGATATTTGGATCGCTAACTCGCCGACCCTCTTTCTGCAGCGTTCCATCACTGGAGCTAAACTTAACACCACCAACGTTCACTGATGGCACGCGTACGTAAAGGTTCAAACTATCGCGGGTTAGATACTTTCGATTCGGATCCGTCTCATCGTTAGTATAGAGCAGTTCAATGGGCATAGGCATAATAGCGTTCCCAAAGTTCTCTGCATCCAAACCCTCTGCCAAATCTTGATCATCTACTTTTCCAGTGAAAATCGGAAAATCGTCCCTATTTAAAACCCCCCGAATCTGCCTCTTTGAGAGCGGGACTCCATCTGGAATCAATTGAACTATCATCTCTACCAATTCGTTTTGCGTCTGCCCAGATAGAGTTGCTACTTGCTCAATAGGTAGTCCTGTAGCCGTCTCAACAAGATTCGCTAAAAATCTCCGCCCAGAGATTTTGTTAATCGAGAGTCCACCGAGCCGCGATTTGCCCGACAAGGCTGTAGGCGTTATCTCAGTAAACGGATCCGCCACTTCTCTCGGCGGTGGTGGTAGGATCTCTCCATCCGTTGGTGGTGTTGCACCATCTGTCGGTGGGGTCTCTCCGTCCGTTGGCGGTGTTTCACCATCTGTCGGTGGGGTCTCTCCGTCCGTTGGCGGTGTTTCACCATCTGTCGGTGGGGTCTCTCCGTCCGTTGGCGGTGTTTCACCATCCGTCGGTGGGGTTTCGCCATCCGTTGGTGGGGTCTCGCCATCCGTTGGTTCATTAGCTAACCTCAAGAGCTCTGCGAGTCCTGCCTGAAGTTCTGCTCCCTTAAGCCCGAGCAGCTGCTTAGTGGTTTCAGCCGTAAGTAACGTTTGGACATCCGCATCTGCAAGAAGTGTTATATGATCATCCGTTAGCGTAACACCTTGTGCCGCGGCGAGTGCTATTAGGTTTGCTCCAGCACCAGCGTTAATCAAAGCGATCGCCGTATCAACAAGAGCTGGGATATCGACATCATCACCTGCCCCCTGAAGGCCTTCTAAGATCTGTGGCAGTAGTATTTTAACGTCGTCACGCTGAAGTGTCGCGCCGTGCTCGTCAAAAACTTGGTTGGCGAGAGCAACTCCCTCTTCTTGCCCAAAAACTGTGTTCGGCATTGAGGTATAAAAAACACACAATGTAAAAATCAAAAAACAAACGAGTGTTCGTTTTTTCATTAACTCATCCTCCTCATCAAGTCTGCGCGCTCGCAAGACTAAGTACTGAGTATCTTAGATGGGCAAGCGAGAATACAACAAAGACGACTGGGGGTAGATGTCTGCCCATCCAACTAACATCCTACCAACGAGCATTAAAATTTCCCGATACCGATATAGCCGTAGGATCGGATTCGCGTAACCTATGGCACAGGTCGAAAGTTAGTGAAAAGCGGGCATCCAACTTTTAAGTTCGACCTTGCGGGAATTTTTCTATTATTTTATCAAAAAGTGGTAAAATTAAGCAAGCATTTAATCGTTACGTGGCAGAGATGTTAGTGTTACAGGTACAAAACCGGCAAACAAAATCACCCCGCACAGTATGTGTGATGTTTTATGCAATCGGTAAAAATGTGTTCCCGCCGCATCGGTATATCATCGATTAAATTGCAATTCGCTTCTATTAATAATACCACAATTTTAAAAATATGTCAAATCAAAATTTGAATTTCGGTTGCCAATTTCTAACTATTTTAGCAGAAACTGACAATATGTTTGACATAGTACCACAAAACACTTAAACTGTCAACAAAAAAAGTTTTTTAGGACGACTGAGTTTTCGGATTTTAACCATTTCGGTTAAAAAATCACGACCCATGGGATCATTTTTCCCGCGATATATTCGGGTTCGGAGATCCCTCTTACAAATAACTGTAATAGCATTCGAGGAAAAGCCTATGTTGAATGAATCTGAAAAAGAACAACTGGATCAGCACGGTTTTCTGCTTCTGGAGCGCCTTATATCTTCAGATACAACGCTGCAGCTTCGGGAACGTTCGTTGACCCTCGCTGCGGCAGAACAAGAAACAGGTGCAAGCCATACATACCTTGCGAACGACAGTGCGCAACGCGTCTGGAATCTCGTAGACAAAGGCGAAATCTTTGAAGAGGCTATCCAACAACCGAAGATGCTCGCTGCGATGGAGTACCTACTCGGTGCCGATTGCACCTTGAGTTCCTTTACCGTGAATGTGCTTTATCCCGGCGCGCCGGATGCCGGTCTCCATATTGATTACCCATTATCGGGTTTGCCGACACCCCGTCCGAGTTTTCCGCTCGTCGCTAACAGCGTCTGGTTTTTAGATGACTTTACCCTTGAAAATGGGGCAACCAGTTGTGTGCCGGGGAGCCACCGACGGCTTGAAGCATTACCTGAATCGGGTGTCGAATACACCGACGAGTTGCAAATCTGCGGACCGCGGGGTTCCGTTTTAATTGTTAACGGTGCAATATGGCATGGCTCATCAGAAAATAGAACGAATGAACCACGTGTTGGGTTACTCGGTTTTTTCTGCCGTTCTATGTTGAAACCGCAACAAGCCCACCTTAAACTCGTGTCGGATGAAGTCGTTTCACGTGCAACACCGACATTAAAACGGTTGCTCGGTTTCGATTCGTTGCCGAATATGAATGCGTAGCGTTGGGCTCACAGCACTCCACCAAATCTATAGTTCACACCGCATCAAGGAATGAGGTGAGTTTTCTCTGCCATCAATATCCACGCGGGTTCCGGTGTTTTTGGTGTTAATTGATACATTAAACGTGCCTTGATCGTGTTACCCGTCGTGGCGGACGCAATATTAAAAGCGTAAGTTCTGTTTTCTTCTGGAAGCAGGCGGTTCCCGTTTTCAGCAGAGATTGAGATCTGTTGTCTCTGAAGTTCGGTACCATCCGATGCAAGAAGTGTCACCTCAAGCACGATGGTGCGCAATGTTCCTCCCGGTAAGATATGTCCTGTTTTACTCCGAAGTCTTACATCCGCTTTGCCATCCGTGTATTCAAGTTGAAGCGTCGCGGCACTCTTAAGTTGGGCAACACTACGGCTGCCACGCCACGTATGTTTCCGTCCCTTGATGCTTTCATGACTGGTTGTGCTTTGTAACCGCTTTACAACTGGCATGTGACACGTCGCACAACTCGTATCTCCTTCAGCGAATTTACCATTCAAAAAACTGGAGACTTGGTCATGTTCGGGAACGCTTTGTTGACCGTGGCAGGTGCCACAAAGCACTGTCGGTTCGGTGTAGATAGGATTGGTAACGTTGGCATGAAAATAGGTTTCCGCACTTGCAGGCGGTCCGTTCATCGCACCGTGTGCATCAAGGTGGCAGACGAGACACGAAACGCCTGCTTCTCGTTGTTTATCTCTCAACTTCGGCATTTTTCCAAGGCCTGTGATGAGAATGGGTTGCGGCGCATGGCACTGGTCGCACTTCGTTTCCCTATCGACGACCTGCTTCGCAGCCGCCTGATAGATTTCATCAACCCATGCTTTCGCGTGCATCGAATCCTCCCACTCCCTCCAGATAGCCGGATGGCAGCTTTTACACTTCCCGTCTTGAAACCCTTGGAACATCTTTGGCACACGAGACACATCGTCTTCTGCCCGAAGTGCAAGGTTAGCGGTTAATATCACCAACACACCCCCGAAGAGTCCCAAACCTACGCCGATTATGCTCCAGTGTATTATCTTTGGCTTCATCGCACTTCTCACAATGCCTCTAAGAGTGAAATTGCTGCAGCCTCCCCACTCCGAATACAGTCGGGAATGCCTATTCCGCGGTAACCGTTTCCAGCGAGAGCGAATCCTTGCAATTTGCTTGTGAGCCGTTCTATATCATTGACGACTTCTTGATGCCCCACTTGATACTGTGCCATTGCCTGTGTATGCTTGCTAACAGTAGCGAATTGCGGGGTTTCCTTGATTCCGAGGAGCGGTGTTAAATCGGTTTGACACAGTTGAATAAGCTCAGTTTCGGAGCGTTTAGAAGTGGGTTCACCGACGAAAGCGCGTAATAGGACATGTTTTTCCGGCGCGCGGTGCTCAAATTTGACGCTACTGAACGAGCATCCGATAACGGACAGGTTTTCTGTAGCGGGGACAACGAATCCCATACCATCTAACGGATGCGTAATATCTGCACGATGAAACGCTAAATTAACGGTTGCTGAAGAGGCGTAGGGAATCGTATTCAGTTTCGCAGCAAGTGGATTTGATATACTTTCGATGAGCGCACTTGTCTGTATTGCTGGAAGTGCTATACAGAGAAGTTCTGAATTCAAGGTTTCGCCAGTCGCAAGTGAGACCTGCCATCCGGTGCAATCGGTATTTTGTTGGATCTGTTCGACACGGGCATTTAATTTAATACGGCTGGATACGGTCTCGGCAAGCGTGTCAACCAGTGTCTGCATACCGGATCTGAATGACAGAAAGAGGCTATAACGGGGACCACTGGTATCTTGGCTGGTTTCGGCTGCCTGTTTTTTTTGTGCGCGGAGTGCTTTGATAATGCTGCCGTGTGTTTTCTCCATTTCCAAGAATCTTGGAAAAGTCGATTTGAGGCTTAAATTTTCGGCATCTGAGGTATAGATGCCTCCGATCATAGGTTGTGCGATTCGCGTGAAGGCTTCGGTGCCGAGGCGACGTCTGACGAAATGCGCTACGGCTTCATCAATGTCCCTTTCTCGACGCGGGATAAAGAGGTCCATCGCCATCCGCAGTTTACCGCGCCAACTGAAAAGTGGGGTTTTGAGAAAAGGCTTTAGGGATCCCGGTGCCATCATGTAAAAGCCTTCAGGAACAGGATGTAATGCACCATTTCGGGTTACGAAACTTCGGCGGACTTTGGGGTTAGTGCCTATGAATTCGTCTGCGATACCGAGTTCCTCACACAATGCTTTCGCCGCCGGTTTTGTTGAGATAAAGGCATCGGGACCGTGTTCAATGAGGAATCCGTCGCGGTATTCGGTCTGGATAACACCACCAACGCGTCCGGTCGCTTCAAGGAGCGTAATATCAAGTGGAATATCACGCGATGCTGCCTCGCGCTGCAACCGATAGGCGGCGGTCAATCCTGTAATACCACCACCAATAACTATGGCACGCCTACTATTGCGGGATTCCATAGACATTGCACTCCTCAAGAATACATCCGACTACGGGGCTAAAGAGAGTTTTGGAATCTTTGAAGTTTTTGTGTCAATCCGGTTCGGTTAGGAATGCAGATCGCATTTGGGGTTTTTGCTTGCGGTCTTTGATAGGGTGTTTCTGCGGATTTCTTCGCGTACACCGCAGAACCGAACCTACCGGACCTGGGAGATTACCAATTTTTCACAGACGAAGTCTGCTAACATGTTGATGAATTTGGGGTGTGCGCCGACAGTTCCTGCTCGGATGAAATCAATTCCGCACGCTTCTGCTGTTTCGGCTGCCTCTATGTCAAGATCGTAAAGTACCTCAACGTGATCACAGAGGAAGCCTATCGGTGAAGCGACGACGGTGTCAACACCTTCTGCTTTTCGGGCTTTAAGCCAGTCATTGATATCGGGTTGTGTCCACGGTAGCGGGCTGCTTTCTACTTCGCTTTGGTATGCCAAACCGAACCGGGTTTTCCCAATCTCTTGGGCAACTGCCTCACCGGTTTTTCCAAATTGCTGTGTATAGGGTGAATTATCCGCCGCTGGTTGCGGAATTGCGTGTGCTGTGAAAACAAGTTCGGCACGTTCTAACTTGTTACCACACGCGGTTTTGATAATTTCAGCAATGGCACCGACATAGCCTTTGTGGGTGTACCAAGGGTCGAGATAATCAATCGTCGGTTTCTCACCATCAACTGCGTCAATTCCTTTTTTCACTTCCTGTTGATACCATTCCCAACTAATTTTGGATTGGTGTGGTGCCATGATAACACCGAGTATCTTACGGTGTCCCTTTTGTGCCATTTCGGCGATGACTTCCTTTAAATAAGGTGTCCAATGTCTGAATCCTGCATAAACGGGGACCGGTAGATCGCGTGCTTGCAAAGCGTTTTCCAAAGCCTCGGCTTGCTTGAAAGTCAATTCGTTGAATGGTGAAAATCCACCTAATTTTATATAATGTGCCGAGATGTCTTTTACGCGTTCTACTTGGGATTTGGCTGTCCCAGCGATGCCCTCAACAAAACAGTAGGCTTCTCCAGGACAAGTATCTTTATCGTATTTTTGACAGCATCCAGGTGTAGGCCCCCCAAATGCAACGAGTAAAACGCTGTCGTAACTCATTCTAAAATCCTCCTATGCCATGCTAGCTAACTGTGCTGGCATGAATTGCGCGTCGGCGTTAATTGCCTTCGTGAAAGCCTCACGTGCCAAGGTTTCGTTCCCATTTGTGCGATGCGCGAGTCCGATGCAAAAATACGCTTGTGCGAGTTGTGCACCGTGAAGTCCACCGACTAAAGCCTTATAAATAGCCTCCAACCCTGTTTTTGTTTCATCGCCATTCCGGTAAGCAGAGAGGATGTGGTTGTACCCACGCAAAAGGTGCGCTGGTGCATAATCAGGGTCGAGTTCAAGTGCGGTATTGAGTGCTTTTTTCCCCTCGGCAAAGAAATCCCCTTTCTCAAGGACACTTGATACGGTGCGGGAGGCTTGTATAAGTAAATTTGCGTATTCCGTCCACGCCTCAGGAAGATTAGCATATTTTTCGGTTGCGGTTCTCAAGATAGCGATTGCTAAACCGAAGTCGTTGCCCTCTGCAACTTCTTCGGCGGTCTCTCGGTACGCTTCAAAGTTCTGAAGTTCGTGCGTTTTTTGATGTAGTTTTTCCGTATCCGCAGTCGGAATAACCGAAGGTTTCAGGTGTTGCCAACCCGGCTCCGGATCGTCAATCAACCCGCGGTAGACCCTTAAAATCGCATAGCGAGGTGTCCCCCAAACCTCAGCAATAGAACAGATCCAGTCGGGTAGATTCGCTTCCATTTCAGTGAGCAGTTCGGTTAAGGACATACCCTGTTCGACGTGTTTTCGGACTTCTGTTAGGAAATAAGATTCTATCTGAAGCAAGAGGTCTATTTCGGCATCTTGTGCCAAAGGACCGTGACCCGGTAGCACATATTTAGGTGTGTAGTTCCGGAGTTCTTTAATTGTATTAATCCAATCGTGGTTCGCCATGAGACCTTCATTCATAACAGGCTGCCCAAAGATAGGAAAACTCCCTGTCATGACAGTATCACCAGAGACGATACAATCTTCTGCTGGAACTCTAATGGCAGTGGCATCATCTGTCTCCGCTTTCCCTAAATGAACGAGGTGCAGCGGTTGATTCCCTAAGTCGAGTTCGGTTTCGTGTGTAAACGTCTGCTGTGGAAGGAAGGGCGGATCCCCCAATGTAAAGCCTCGCGAACGCAAGAATGTTTCCTGTCGCGGTGCTCTATTCACCATGAAATCCTTAGTCATCTCGCGTGCGACGACAGTTGCGCCCGCCTGCCGAAAAATAACATTTCCATTCGTATGATCCCAATGGTAGTGTGTGTTAATCGCATACAGGATCGGTTTGTCTGTGATGGTGCGGATTGCGTTGTAAAGCCGGCGTGCCATCATCTGGTTCACCTGCGTATCAATTACGGCTATCCCGTTATCGCCTATGATAATGGAAGAATTAACGATGTTGCGAAATAGATAGACCCGTTCTGTTACCTTAACAAGCTGCCCATATTGTCGCGGGGCAAAAGGGTTTTCAGGAATGTTTCTCATTTATTTTCCTAAAACATTTTTGCGATATTTACGAAATGTTTAACGTTATTAAAAGGCGTATCTCTGTGAAGTCCGTGGCTCAAGTTTAATATATGTCCTGTTCCGCCGCCCTGTGCTAAACAGGTTTTGACGGCCGCCGTGATGTCTTCAGGTGTCCCGTCTCGAAGAATATCGTTATCAACGTTTCCCTGAAAAGCGACGGTCCTGTCAGTTTTGGCTTTAGCTTCGCTGAGATTTACGCATTTCCCAACACTGAGTACATCAGCACCACTCTGATGCATTAAATCAAGATAAGTGCACTCTTTTGCGAAAAGTATCCGCGGCACTTCCGAGTTGAGTTCAGTAAAAATTTGCTGGTGATACGGAAACGCAAAATCCTCATATATCTGTCTCGGCAAAACATCCGCGATAGACTCGAAAAGTTGGACGACCTGAGCACCTGCATCGATTTGATAATTCAGATAGTTAATGGTCATCTGTGTTAACTTGTTTAGCAGACGATGCAAGAGCTGAGGTGCTTCTTCGATCATTTGGAAAACAGGTGTCGCTTTTTCCGATATGCCAGCCCCTCGTTTGATGGGACTTTCTCCAGCGATAAGAAAAAATGCGAGTGTTAAAGGTGCCCCAGCAAAACCGATAAGTGGTAGTTCCCCATTGAGGACTTCACGTAGGTTGCGAATGACGTTTCCTGTGAACGCTAATTGCGAGGCGGGTTCATCAACGGGTTGGAGCGCGTCGACTTGTGATTGTGTCCGAATCGGTGGGTTTAAAATGGGGCCCGGGTCAAATCGGAAATGCGCGCCCATTGGGGCAAGGGGTGTAAGGATGTCCTTGTAGACAATAATGGCATCAACGCCGATGCGTTTTGGGAGCAGTGAAATCTTGACTGCCGATTCAACATCGGTGTCTGACATCGGTGCCGGACAGGTTCGGAAAAGTTGTTCCAAAGGGAGGTTAAGCTCTTGCCGAATCTGCCGATAAAGCGGATCCGATCTGCCTGCCTGCCGCATCATCCACACAGGTACACGTTCTACGGGCAGACAGCGCGCAGCGCGAAGAAGTAAATCGTTTTTTAATTGCTGTTCCATGCTGAGAGAGATTACCTCTTCAATGCAGTTTCAAATTGCCCCACGTCGTTGCTAATTTGCCTGTGGGTTCTACCGGTGCGACCCCCAGAGTTTTGCCAACGCCCTCTTCCATAAGCACCTTCAGGTCCGCTTCGCCTAGTGTATCGCTAAACATCGCTATATCGTCAATGATGCCTTTGAAATATCCGCCATCACAGCCGTGTCCGGCTGGACACAACCCACTTCCGATAAGCAATCCTTTTTCGGGCGCGCCGGCTTTATTGGGTCCCTTTGACTTAAATTCACCATTGATATAGAGCTCGTATTCAGTTCCGTTATAGATACCGGCAATGAAATACCACTCATCAGGCTTATTCAGTGGGGTCGTTGCAGCTGCACAACCGGCTTGGCAGCTTTTGAACTCAAAGTTACCGGCGTTCCAGAATTCAAACCACCAATTCGCGCCGCCGCCGTCGCCGGGATTTCCGTTTGCGATGACAAGCGTGGCAGAGCCTTTGCCTGCCGGGTTGTTACCGCCGACTGCTGTCGGGTACATCCAGTAAGTGAGGGTGAATTTCTCTGGATTAAACAGCGGTGAAGGCGCAATCTCGACATAGTCATCTTTTCCATCGAATATGACGGCATCTCCGAATTGCCCATCATCCCATTTCGTGCCTTCCTTGAGTTCACCATCGTTATCGTTCCCGGATAAATCTTTGGCGGTTTTCCCGGTGCCTTCATCAAATAGCCAAATACCGACAACTGTCTTGGGATCAATTTTAGCACTGCTCATCGTAGTGTAATAGCCTGTGAAGATTATGACAGCGATACCTATCAATATCTGGCACTGTTTCGGTTTGCTAACGAAGAACCTGATGAAAGATATCATTGTGAAATTCCCCCCTTCTGATGCCGCTCAAGAAACTGCCGTAGTTTAGCAAAACTTTTAACGTTCTTCATAATCCTACCGCTTTCACGCTCTTCAAGATAAAGCAGAAAACCCATAACGTAAAGACTTATGAAAAACAGTAGAAACCCTGTGACACATCGTCCGATCGCCCAATAATTGGGTTGAAGCCTCAGGTATGGGGTGCGAGCCTCGGTGTCGCTGTTTGCCTCGGATGTATCCTGCTTGGGCCACTCCACCGAAACAAAGTCACCCCACCCAGTTACCCCAAGCGATAGAAAGGCAATCGAAAGGACAAAAACGATGAAAAATGGGATGCCCATGTCAGATACCCGTTAATCAGAGACTTTTATCAATCCCTTTGTGCAAGCATCTTCACGGTTGCGGACCTTTGTTATCCCCTCAACGAGCGATTCGAGCGGGAATTCGTGGCTAATGATTTTGTCCATGTTGACATCGCCGCTCGAAATAAGTTGAACCGCTTCTTCCCATGTGTCGGGTGCAAGCCAAGAGAACCTAATGGTCTTATCCATGAGGATGGTATCAAGGATAGGCACTCGCATCACATCTGTGTCGCCGGGGAGTCCAAAGATAACAACAGTTGCGTGCCGTCCTGTAACTTCCAATGCAGTGCGAATCGCGTCAAGTGAGCTGGTAGCTGTAATTGCGCGGTCTGCCAATTCTCCGTTATTGAGTTCCTGAATTGTAGCCCCCAGGTCTTCAACGTAGTGCGGAGAGTTGGTATCGCTGACGTTGACCACTACATCTGCACCGAGTTCTTTACCACAATCTAACCGATAATCACGAGTTCCGACAAGTAGGACGTTTTTCAAGCCGCGACTCTTCAATACCTGCACCATCATCAAGCCGATAGGTCCCGGGCCGAAGACAACGGCAGTCTGTCCCTTTTCGGCATTGAGATTGTTGACAGCGTAGAGTCCGCATGCAAGCGGTTCTGTTAATGCACCTTGATCGTACGTGACATTATCCGGTAATTTGACTGTCCAGCGATAATCGGAGACTGCGTACTCTGCGAATCCACCATCAACGCCTACACCTAAGACGCGTTTTTCTGGACACAGGTTGGACAACCCTTTCTTGCTCCAAAAGGAATCCGGGTTTGATTGGACGGGATTGACGACAACACGATCACCTACTTTAAATCCACCTGCCGCCCCTGCTTCACTACCGACTTCAACGACTTCGCCAGTAAATTCGTGTCCAAGGATAAGGGGTCCTTTTCCGTCATCAGTTTCGAGTGAACTGTTCCCAAAATAATATGCGACATCCGAACCACAGATACCTACCGAACGGACTTGAACTAATAGGTCGTTATCGCTGGGTGCTGGTACAGGTCGGTCTTCGAGGCTCATTGATTCGGGTTCATAGAAAATTTGAGATTTCATTATTTATGTCCCTCCTTAAGTCTTTTGAATACAATTACTTTAGCATGTCTAATTTTAAATTACAACGAAATTTCAAGATTAGAAGATGAACCGCATTTCCAAAAGCAAAAATCGGCTGCAGAACTCACCGAGGAAGACTGTAATAATAGCAATAAAAAGAAAACCGGTTGCAGCTCGCGTCGCGCCAAGCACATCGCGGGCAACGGATTTAGGACGCAAGCAGTCCCACGTAATAAAATAGAGGAGTAACGTGCCAGCGATGCCGATAAGCACTCGCATACCGAAAATGATCTGGTAGAAAAGGTTAAAAGCGACAACGTCCGTGGATTGCTGCCGGAAAAAGATGTTTAGGCAGAGCAATCCAATCATTCCTAAAAGGATCCAAAACAATAAAGTATTAAACCGTTTTAGAAAGTTTACAGGCAAATCCGGCGTTACGAGATACCAATGGCCAAACCACATGCCGCTATGAACAACACCGAGTAGCATAGACGCTATCAAGAATTGCAGCGGGAGCAGAAACATTTCACCCGGAAGTTGAATAATTGCGTAATAACGCTGGGCACTCAAAACGATCCACGCAGCACCACAAATTATACCCATAAAAAACAGTATCTGTGTTAACAGCGGGATTCTGAACCACCAACTCAGCGTATAGATAAAGAGGATAAGAACGAAGGAGATAACCAAAACGGACTCAGAGGTCTCCCAGAATCCAAAAAAATGGAGAAACGTGACAGGTTGTCGATGGAGTGCCAACTCTGCACAACGTGATAAAACGCCTACAAATACGTAGATGCTCCCCATCAAACGATAGAAGTTAGCACCTACTAACGCTTTCGGGACTAAGAAAAGTAGAGCAAATCCGCCGACTGCGAGTTGACTGAAAACGAGATAAAAAACGTCGAGAATACTAAACATCAATGCCACTCGGTAATTTTCGATAGGTGTGGTCTGTGTCTACCGTTGTGCGACTGTTTTCCACAAAAAATGGAGACCCATTATAGTTCGCCGTAGCACGATGAATTCGTGCATCGCTATTAAGAACCATAATGGGTCTACCTATGAGGCGCGGTTTCATCGCGCATAATCTATTATGTGTGACAGTGTGCCACAGGTTAAATAATTTCGACGACTGCACCGAGTTCTTCGAGTTGTTCTTTCGCCTTGTCAGCATCCTCTTTAGAGACGCCTTCTTGAATGACGACTGGCGCGGATTCGACCTTTTCTTTTGCTTCCTTTAAGCCGAGTCCAGTGAGCGAACGCACCTCTTTAATAACTGGAATCTTGTTGGCACCGAATTCTTTGAGTTGCACGTCAAACTCGGTTTGCTCTTCCGCTGCGGCTTCTTCTTCTCCGGGTGCGGCTGCACCATCAGCGGCTGGCATTATGCCGGGCATAGCGACTGCCGGTGCGGCGGATGCGCTGACGCCAAATTTATCTTCTAATGCTTTGACGAGTTCGGAAAGTTCCAAAACGGTCATATTGCTAATTTCTTCAATCAATTTTTCCATATCTGCGGCCATGTTTTTATCCTTTCTATCTATAAGTAGTACTAAATTAACTTGATTAGAAGTTTTCCGATCAAGTGGTGCGGGAAAGAAGGGCGCGGTGCCCTGGTTTCCGACAATATTTTGTACAAACGTTAAGCGTTTTCTGACGCTTTCTTCTGATCAGCAACCTGCGTCAGTACGGAGGTTACCTGCCTTATTGTTCCACTAAGTACATTCACTATCCCGTTAGCGGGAGACCCTTGATGTAGGGTTCGTACGAGTCCAGTGAGAGGTGCACTAATGAGTCCGACGGTCTTAGCCACCAAGACATCTCGTGACGGCATATCTTGGAGGGATTCAACGCCCGCTGCGTCAATCACCTGTGTTCCGAGAATTCCGCCTTTGATCTTAAAATTTTCGTGTTCTTCGCCAAATTCAAGCAAGATTTTTGAAGAGGCAGCTGGATCCGTGCCAGTGGCAAGTGCTGTATTCCCTTTGAGATAAGGTGTTACCCCTTCAATGCCTCTCTCTCCCGCGACGACATTCACTAATGTGTTTTTACAGACTTTGTATCCGATATTTGCTGCCCGGAGCTGGTTTCGCAGTTCGTTAATTTCTGCAACGGTCAGCCCCTGGAAGTCTGTAAGCAGAACAACGTCGGCATTGTCAAAAATCTCACGAATTTGCTCTGTTTGCTGAACATTCGCCTCATTCGGCATGTGTCAGCTCCTTTCCATGTGGTTTATAGGGTTTACGATCGCATAGAAAAAGCCTCCAGGCACCTGGAGGCTTACATAAAAAGAGAGAACAACAGCGGGCAACAAGATTGTATGTGCGCTTTGAGAAGCGCGCCCATGTTCAATTCCATTCAAGCCTCGGTAGGCAATTAAGCCGATGGCACCTACGTTCTACGACTCTATTCAGTTGTGAGGACTATTTCTGTATCGTATCTCCCACGGTTTATGCAAATTGTTGCGGGTCTATCCGAATACCGACTCCCATTGTTGCTGAGATCGCTACGCTCCGGATATATCTCCCTTTTACGGCAGAGGGGCGAGCCGCGAGGAGTGCGCTCATTACAGCGTTGAGGTTCCCTTTAATGCTCTCCTCCTCAAACGAGGTCTTGCCGATTGGAACGTGAACAATTCCAGAGGAACGTTCTACTCGATATTCGATTTGCCCTGCCTTAATACTTTGTAGTGTCTCTGTAACATCTGTTGTGACGGTGCCGGCCTTGGCGTTAGGCATCAAACCTCTCGGTCCCAAGACACGTCCAAGTTTAGGCATAATACTGCGCATCAGGTCTGGTGTCGCAATTGTCGCATCAAAATCGAGCCATCCGTCAACGATTTTATCAACGAGATCGTCCGTTCCGACGAAATCCGCGCCGGCTTCTTCAGCCTGTCGTGCTAAGTCCCCTTCGGCGAAGACGACAACACAGACTGACTTTCCGGTGCCATGCGGCAGCGTGACGGTGCCGCGAATATTCTGTTCTGCATGTTGAGCATCTACGCCAAGACGTGATGCAAGATCCACTGTCTCATCAAACTTCGCGCCACTCGTTTTTTTTACAAGCGAGACCGCTTCGTCTACTGTGTACAGTTGGAGTCTATCTACTTGTTCTCTACCTGCGCTGTATCGTTTCCCTCTCTTCGCCATGCTGTTCTCCGATAGTCAGCGGGGCATATCTCTGTAGCCCCGTTCCAAAGCGAGTTTATGTATATGCCGAGGATGCTGAGCCTCGCTATTCTCGCTATCCAATTGTAAGCCCCATACTGCGAGCGGTACCTTCTACCATCCGCATTGCGGCATCTAAATCTGTCGTATTTAGGTCAGGCAATTTCGTCTGCGCAATTTCGCGAATTTGATCCATTGTAACGGATGCAACCTTGTTTCGATTCGGTTCACCTGAACCTTTAGCAATCTTCGCTGCAGACTTAAGTAAAACTGCGGCAGGGGGCGATTTTACATTAAACGTAAACGATCTATCACTATAACAGGTGACAATGGTTGTCACCACCATACCGGTTTGATGCTGCGTCTGGGCGTTAAAGGATTTGATAAACTCCTGTAAATTGATCATATAGGGTGCAAGACTCGGACCAACAGGGGGTTGTGGTGTCGCCTGCCCGGATACTAATTGGAGTTTAACTTCACCAGCTACTTTTTTTGCCATTATTCTTCCCTATTGTGGGTTATGAGAATTCTAAAGTGTTTGCCTATAAGCGGCGCATAGGATTTAGAAAACGCCATTTAATTTTAGTTCAGTTCTTCCACTTCAAGCAAGCCCAAGTCAACAGAAGTTGAACGCCCGAAAAGCGAAATGCTGAGGCGAAGGCGTTGATGTTCCATGTCGATTTCTTCAATTTCGCCAGGGAATCCATTAAACGGTCCATTTATTACCTTGACTTTATCGCCTACCTCATATTCCATCGCGGGTACGGGTGCGACTTCCTCTTCCTCAGTTGACATCTGGAGCATCGCTTCAACATCAGTCGGACTCAAAGGCGACGGATGTGAGGTGGGTCCCAAGAAATTCATGACACCCGGCGTTTCTTGTATGAGTGTCCAACTTCTTTGTCCAATCGGACTTTCGACATGCGGACCGAGTTCATGGGTCGTATTGACGAGTACATATCCCGGATAGGATGGACGGACGCTAACTTTCCGCTGGCTGTCCTTTACTTCCACCACTTCGGTTTCTGGGACATTAACCTGCAAAATTTCATCCTGTAACTCTTCCCTCGCAATCATGTTGTCAAGGTTGAGCTTAACCTTTTTTTCATGTCCAGTGTATATTTGAACAACGTACCAATAACCATCCATAGCTGATCCACTCATTGGGTTACTTGTGCTGTTGCAGCACAAAAACGTTAACTTCGAATGAAAAGGGTTCTGAGAAAAACCATACCAAAGCCCTCAAGCGAACTATTGAAGACGTACTGGCTTACAATCACAGTGACTAATGGGATGCTTGCGACTGCCGCTGCGATTATTTTTCGGTTTCTATCAATAGCAGCCTCAGGATCCCTATCGTTTTTTGAGTGATCTTCCCAACTTTTCACAATAAAAAAAACAACGATTGGAAGGGCTGCGAGAAAAATCCAAGATAAAGGACTCTCCCATCTTGGAAAGGCGGAATTGCCATCAATGATTCCGATGTAAAGCCCTAACAACGCAGAGGCAATAATGACAGTAATCGTGCTTCCCTGAACCTCTTTCACGTCCGGTTTGGTCACCTTCTGCCATTCAAGATGGATGCCTTGAAAATACTTTTTTAAACGAGTTATCATAAGAATATAAAAGGCAGGCCAGGAGGGATTCGAACCCCCAACATTCGGTTTTGGAGACCGACGCTCTAGCCGTTGGAGCTACTGGCCTGTAAGATTTTGTAACGTGCCACAGACCTATTTAAAAGTTAACGCAGTGTTGTCCGTCGCACCTGCTAAAAGTTATCGTGTTTCTTTATGAACTGTATGCTTTCGGCAGAACCGACAGTATTTCTTACGTTCGTAGCGATTTTGCTGCGTCCGACGGTTCCGGGTTGTTACATAATTTCGCTGGTTACATACATCACATGCTAATGTTACAATGTCTCTTGGCATGATAAACCTCTAATTTTGATAAATGGAGCCGACGACCGGGATTGAACCGGTGACCTCGTCCTTACCAAGGACGCGCTCTACCGACTGAGCTACGCCGGCAAAAATAAAGACTTCAACAAGCGGGAGACGGGAATCGAACCCGCGACACATGGCTTGGAAGGCCAATGCTCTACCAGCTGAGCTACTCCCGCATCAGAGAAATAATAGCATGACATACCGCTAAGGCAGGGTGCTGGGGCACCTTATGGGAAGCCCGCGAGCCTGCTCTCTATATTGATGATCCCGCTACGATACTGCTCGTTATAAGCGTAGATGGGGGCAGATGGATTCGAACCACCGTAGGCATAGCCAACAGATTTACAGTCTGCCCTATTTGACCGCTCTAGCATACCCCCATTATGAAGCTGACGAGAGGAATCGAACCTCCAACCTAGTGATTACAAATCACTTGC
>PYJC01000004.1 GCA_003635255.1 Candidatus Poribacteria bacterium
ATGTTCTTTGAGTTATACAGCCGTTCAGGACTTGGCAAAGGTGCAAGAAGCATGATGGTTTCAGATTATGCGGATGTCCCAACCTTAACGAAGGCAAATATAGACGAAAAAACAGCCGAATCGCTCTTAAAACGAATTACCCCTTTACCTCCACGAAGAACTGTTAAGTCCGAATCTGAATGGTCCACTCTTGACGCAATCATCTTTGATGCCCTCGGTCTCACGCAAGGTGAACGGGATGGTGTGTATGAAGCGGTTGTCAATCTGGTGGAAGCACGGCTGCGGAAGGCGCGGAGTTTGCGTGGTAAGTCGTAGATTGTCTGAATCGCGGATTATCACGGATGACACGGATTTCGCGGATTACGCTCCAGCGGAGCGTTATTGCTTCGCAGTGAGAATAGCACATGTGGTATTTCCAGTCCTTCGCTTCAGCGGATCGGTGTGTGATGCTTGAAATTAATTGGGCTCAAACCTCCAAATTCGGTTGACATCCGTTCCATAGATGTGCTATCCTTACTGTAAAGGAAAGGATTAGGTAAATGGCAAAAAAAGTGCCAGGGCGCGTCAAAACGCTGATCGGATTTTTAGAATGGGCAAAACAATTCAGCGACGGACAATATCTGTTCCGGGGTGTGCGAAAAAAGTCCTACAAAATAGAAGCAGGTGCCTGTCGGCGTTTACCAGAGGTAGATAGATATAATCCCGCCAAACTTCTCAAAATCAATCAAGAATTGATAGACAAAGCGCGTCTTTTAGGACACGACCAGTTAAGTGGAGATCAACTGTCCGATCTTGCGTTATTAGCAGAACTTCAACACTTTCGTGCTGCCACCTGCCTAATAGACTTTACCCGTAATGCCCTCATTGCCCTCTGGTTTGCTTGTGAGCAAATTGCTACTATTGAATCACAAGAGGAAAAAAAGAACACAGATAGCAGAGACAAAGTTGAAGAAACAGATGGCAAAGTCTATGCTGTGCGTATTGATGATCCTGCACGTTTTAGAACAATTACCTCTGAATTATTGGAAAAAGATATTGATCATTTTTTTCGGGTGGATGGAAACGGTAGGTATCCGCTGTATCAATGGCAGCCGAAACTTCAGAACAACCGCATTATCGCTCAGCAATCTGTTTTTATATTTGGAGGTGCGAAAATTGAAGCAGCGGACGAATGTATTATCAGTCGAGGGGCTAAGGAAGACCTTCTGAAAGCATTAGATAAATTGGTAGGTCTCACTGAGGCAACGATCTATCCTGATTCTGATGGTTTCGCTCGACTTCATGTCCAGAACAATCCAGATTTTGAACCCGATCCGCAAGGTTATCTGCAACGGGGCATTGAGGCACATCAAAAAGGCGAACGAGAAGAAGCTATCACTAACTACACTACAGTCATATCACCACTACCTGATGAGACTGCGCAGCCTCCAGAAAAAGATATACTTTCCTGGGCACACCATCATCGAGGCATTGCTTATTTGGGCGAAAATCCCAGTGATAGTGCCGTAGATTTAGCAATTGAGGATTTTACTGAGGCGATACAACTGAAGACAGAGATAATAGAATCCGTTATCGAAAATCCTGCCAGGACGAGACTACTCAAAAAAGAACTCGCTCGGATTTATATTTATCGAGGTTCTGCTCGCTATTGGCAAAAAGGTGATTTTGATAGCGCGATCACGGATTACACTGAAGCGGCAGAACTTGATTCTGAATACGCGGAAGCCTATAATTATCGCGGTTTTGCCTATCTTAACAATGGTGATATTGATAAAGCAATTGCGGACTATACCAAAGCAATAGATATAGATCAAGAACTTACTGAAGCATATAAAGATCGCGCGACTGCTTATCTTGCGAACAGCGATTTTGATAATGCTATCAGAGACTATACCAAAGCGATACAGTTGGATCCGGATGACACCAATATCTATAACTATCGCGGTCTTGCTCACTTTAGAAACAGTGAGACCGACAAAGCTATTGACAACCTTAGCAAAGCAATACAACTGAAACCAGATAGTGCCACCGCTTATTACAATCGCGGCATCGTTCAGTTAAGCTTACGAAATTGGGAAGAAGCGAAAACTGATTTAACAATCTCCAAAAACCAATTAGATGTTGCCACCGAGTTTCAACAGGAATATGGGCGTGTTGAAGATTTTGAGCGGGGAATGGATATTGAATTGCCTGAGGACATCGTCTCAATCCTGACAGCAGAAGACACCTCTACAAACATTCATCAAGATGATTTGTAGCCCCATTAGTCCAATAGGCTATGTTACTAATTGTGTCGTAAAATTCAATTGACATCTTTTTTATGAACATGTTATCCTTTCAGAACAAGAACATTCAGTTTCAATAAACATAAGTATTCTCTTATAGCGGCGCAGAGTCGTTTTTTCAAGAGGAGACACATTAAATGACAATCAAAAAAACTGACATTTCCAAGGTCCACGACGATAGGCAAAAGGGCGAATTCATAACGAGTGGACCATCCGAACCGGCACTGCCTGAGACTGTTAAGCGCGAAGGACAAAAAGGGATTCCCTCACCTGGAAAAGATGCTAAAGCGGACTTACGCAAGGCAATATCCGAAGCTGCAAGACATGATGCAGGAAAAAGTAAATCCCTAACTATAAAAAAAGCGAAGCAGGCAAGGCGTGATGTGATAGTTAAAACCATCATGAAACACAATAGACAGGCACACTGACAGCGTCAGGGCATACAGACACATTTTACTTGTTTTTTTCTCCTATGTTGAATCTTCGTTAATTGCACCTACTTGTGGTCCAATACAAATGAAAATGCTAACCCACACCAACTCACAAATTGACCATTTAAGCAGCCCTCCGGATATTATCCAAGAAATAGCGGCTAAATCGGAGGGTTGTGAGTACATCTATCGCGGTGAACCTGAATGTTACCCGAAAGTTTCTTCGACCCTCTATCGAGAATACGCCCATATCGGGGCGGCATCGCTCGCCTTGGAAATCATCCAAGGGCAAATGCTGAACGAGGCGAAAAAACTTACTTACGAGATAGATGATTCCGAAATCCTAATTGAAATCCAACACTATGGGGGTAAAACTAACCTCATAGACTTTACAACTGACTACCTTATCGCGCTTTTCTTTGCGTGCGACGGGAGCCCTGAGAAAGATGGTAGGGTTATCCGACAAAAGACCGAGACGATAAAGGATCTAATCAAACATCCTCGGAACCCACGACACCGTATCAAAGCTCAAAAGACCGTATTCGTTATACCACCTAACGGCTTTATTGAACTGGACAAAGACGATATAGTCACTGTTCCAGCAGCCATCAAGCAGCCACTGTTACAGTATCTACGAAAGCACTACGACATCTCCACTGAAACTATCTACAGCGATCTCTATAGTTTTATTAAAAATCAAGACATTCATCGGAGTGCTTATGTAGCATTTTATAGCGGCCTCACCTTTCAAAAAATAGGAGATGACGCAGAGACACCCGAAGAGACGCAAGACGTTTATCAAAAAGCTATAGCGTATTATACGGAGGCATTGGAACAGAAACCCGACATGCTGGAGGCTTATCTCAATCGCGGAACAATTTACAACGACCTAGATATAGACGAAGCCCTTGAAAACTATAATACAGCGATACAGCTGGACCCAAATTATACAGTAGCATATCACAACCGTGGGGTTACTTATCTCCGCAAAGGTGATTTTGACCGAGCCATCAAAGACTATAATAGGGCGATAGAACTTAACCCAAATTATGCTATGGCCTATTACAATCGCGGCAATGCCTATCTCCACAAAAACGATCCTAACCCAGCTATCAGAGATTACACCAAAACTATAGAATTGAATGCTAATGATGCCGAGGCCTATACTGGTCGCGGTGTGGCTTACTTCAAGAAAAGCGAGGTTGACCTCGCGATTAACGATTATAGCAGGGCAATACAACTTAAATCGGATTATACCATAGCCTATTACAATCGCGGAAACGCTTACGCCAGCAAGGGCGAATTTAACAACGCCATCAAAGACTATAGCGAGGTAATACAACTTGACTCAAATTATGCTGAGGCTTATTACAGTCGTGGCAATGCTTATGACAAGAAAGGCGAAATGGACCTCGCCATCAAAGACTATAACAAAGCAATAGAACTTAACTCCGATTATGCCGATGCCTATAATAATCGTGGTATCATTTACGGTGAACAAGGGAAGTATGACTTTGCTATGAAGGACTTTACCAAAGCCATACGACTTACATCTGGTAATTTCAATCCCTATTACAACCTCGGAAGAGTTTATGATGAAAAGGGTAAGTATAACCAAGCTATTGAAAACTATGACAAGGTGATAGAACTCAATCCTGATTATATTAGTGCTTATTACAGACGTGGAGTGGCTTGGTTACATTTGTCGGAATGGGAAAAAGCGAAATCGGACCTGACCGCTGCAGCGGCGAAAGGGGTAAATGTTATCGCTCAGTTCCATCAACTCAATGGAAGCATACGGAACTTTGAACAAAAAATCGGTATTCAGTTGCCTCCAGACGTTGCTGTACTGCTAACTCCTCCGGAGGCATAAAGGTAACAAATCTTCCAGAACACAGACGTTTCCACAGAGCAGGAGACAGCTGACACGGCTCTTAAAAAATCCGCGAAATCCGTGTTGTCCGTGAAAATCCGAGATTTAGGCAATTGTGAGGCTTATCCCAAAGAAAGTAGGGTTGTGGAGGCGAGTTGATAAGTAACCCTCTAAAACTACTTACACTGACAGTTCCAAATCCCAAGAACGAAAAAGAAGATGAACAAACCAAGAGTTTTCGCAGAGTTCCACAACGCGGATGCCAAAGGAAGAGTGCGGTTGAATTGCGCTGGTACGAGAGCGGATATCAAACGTCAAAAAATCGCGTTGCAAGATGGGCAACGTCTTATTCTCTATAGCGAAGAATTGGAGGTTGAAGGCGTTGTTCGCTACTCCGAAGAAGAAAAGTTGTGGACAGCAGTGATTGATTGGAATGCTATTCAAGAGGTAGAACCCATTGTCTCTGAAATAATACCTACATCCGTGATATAGCACGTTAATGCTATAGACATATCAATCCGCTGGAGCGGGAGAGCAAAAACTACTAATGATTCAGAACACTCAAGAACTTGAAACAACGCTCGCGCGCATCAAGCACTTTCAAAAAATAGTTGAAAAGCTCAAGGCGTTTGAAACCAACCCACGGAATTATGAATTATCCGCGGGTGGATTTCTTGCCGAAATTGATCAGATGAATCTGGAGGTGAGAGCGTATCTATCCATTCATCCGAGCGAATTGATAGAACAAATTACTGAAGGCAGCACATAAAAATAAGCAAAATCAATCCGCGTCATCCGTGTAATCAGTGAAAATCGGCGATTCAGAAAATTGCGGAGTCTCATTCCAAAGAAATTGTGACTGTGGAGAAAAAGCCAATGAGCAACCCACTAAAGGGGTTTATTACCTATTCACACGAAGATACAGAAGTAAAGGACGAGTTACGAAAACGTCTCGCTGTGATGGAGCAGCAAAAGGAGTTAGTGACTTGGGACGATGGTCAACTCACGCCTGGAGACGAAGCACTTCAGGAAGACATTCTCAAAAAGGTTGCTGATTCGGATCTGCTTCTCTATCTCGTCTCCGCTGCGAGTCTTGCCTCCAAAAATTGCAATAGGGAATTAGCCGAAGCAATAAAAGAAGACAAAAGGGTTATCCCTATTATTCTTGAGCATTGCGATTGGCTGTATCATCAACTCAGCAGCTTTGAAGTTCTTCCGTACAAAGGTAAACCGATTAGTAAATGGGAAGATCAGAGTGAAGGTTGGCAAAATGTAGTAGATGGTATTCGAAAAGCTACTACCGAAATTCACTCTCAGGCGAAACCTGACTCTGGTATATCTGAAAAAGAGTTACGGGCGGAAATTGTATTCCAGCACGGGAATATTCTGGTGATGCTCGGGCAATCGGATATGGCAATTAAGGTGTATTCTGATGCTATCAACCTTAACCCGCGTAACGCGAATGCCTATAACAATCGGGGTGCTGTTTACTTCAGTAAAGGTGGTTTTGACAACGCCATAAAAGACTATACCACTGCGATACAAATTCAACCTGATTATGCCGAAGTTTATAGTAATCGGGGTGGTGCTTACGGCAAAAAAGGCGAAGTGGAAAAGGCTATTAGAGACTGTGATACTGCAATACAACTCAACCCACGCCACGCCAATGCCTATTACAACCGGGGTGTCACTTATAGTGATATTGGCGAGTTGGATCTTGCTATTCAAGACTATACCAAAGCAATAGAACATAAACACGATTATATTGAGGCCTATACCAGCCGAGGGCTCGTCTACAGCGAAAAAAATGATTTTGACTTAGCAATTGCGGACTATACTCAGGCAATAGCGCTTAATCAACACTATGCAGCTGCCTATAACAACCGCGGTCTTGCTTACGTTAGTAAAAATGAGTTGGATCTTGCTATTCAAGACTACACAAAAGCAATAGCGCTCAATCCTAAGTTTGCCGGAACCTATTGTAATCGTGGTACTGCTTACGGACGCAAAGGTGAGATTGATAAGAGTATCGCGGATTATATCAAGACAGTAGAGCTTGATTCTAATTATGTGGATGCCTACTACGCTCTCGGCAATGCTTATGTTTATAAAGGCAAATTTACCACAGCCATCGCGCACTATAGCAAAGGGCTAGAACTGGATCCAGATAATGTTGATGCCTATTATAATCGAGGTTGGACGCATAGCAAAAATGGCAATCATGGCAATCATGAT
The DNA here is from genome assembly GCA_003635255.1 of Candidatus Poribacteria bacterium. Taxonomy (GTDB): domain Bacteria; phylum Poribacteria; class WGA-4E; order WGA-4E; family WGA-3G; genus WGA-3G. The sequence goes on from PYJC01000004.1 coordinate 6,825, forward strand.
CTTGCGATTGCGGATTTTGACAAGGTAATAGAATCAGAGCCGAGTCGTGTGGAGGCATATAACATACGCGGTGTTTCCTACTACAATAAAGGCGATTCCGCTAAAGCAATTAAAGACTTTAGCAGAGCAATAGAATTGGATCCAGATAATGTTGATGCCTATAATAACCGCGGCAACGTTTATTTCAAAAGCGGACAGGTTGTTCTTGCCCTTAAAGACTTTAACAAGGCAATAGAACTTAATCCCAAGTGTACGTCTGCCTATAATGGTCTCGCCGAAACTCACCGCGCTAAAGATGAACTTGACCAAGCTATTGACAACTTTAACAAGGCACTAAAATTGGATCCGGATTATGCCATAGCCTATAGCAACCGTGGCAATGCTTATAGCGACAAAGGCGAAGTTGACAAGGCGATTGCAGATTATAACACGGCAATTGCCCTGGATCCGAAAAATGCTGAAGCCTATTACAGTAGAGGCAATACGTACCTCAATAAAGGTGAGTTTGATCTCGCTCTCACAGATTATAATGAGGCGATAGCGTTAGATATAGGAACTGCTGATGCCTATAACAATCGCGCGTCTGCCTACATTAGCAAAGGCGAGATAGACAAAGCCATCGCGGATGTTGACAAAGCGAGAGAACTGAATCCAGAGTTTGCCGGTCTGTATTATAACCGAGGGGCTGCTTACTCCAGAAAACAGGAGTTTAACAACGCAATCAATGATTTTGATAAGGCAATAGAACTTAACGTAGGTGAGCCTAGAGTCTATTTGTCCCGCGGCATAGTTCAGATGCGCTTGCAAAACTGGCAAGAAGCTAAAATCGATCTGATTACTGCACGGGACAAAGGGTTGGATATCACCGATGCGTTTCATAAAGAGATCGAAAGCGTTGAAACCTTTGAGCGGATAATTGGGGTTCCATTACCCGCAGACCTTGCTTTACTGCTAACACACCAAATATTGGAACCTCATAGTCCTGATACTTATACCACTCGTGGTACTGCTTACCTCAAAAATGGCAAGTACGATCTTGCCATTGCCGATTTTAGCAAAGCCATAGAACTGGATATAGACAATGTGGTTGCCTATTGGCATCGCGGCAACGCTTATTCCAACATGGGTGAATTTTACTGGGCAGTTGATGACTATAATGAAGCAATAAGCCGCAAGCCTGATTTTGCTGAAGCCTATTACAACCGCGGACAGACTTACTTTAAGCAACACGATTTTGACCCTGCTATTCAAGACTTTCGGGAGGTAATACGATTGAAGCCTGACTTTACTGACCCCTATCAATTACTGGGCTACGTTTATGCAATCAGAGGCGAGCATTCCGAAGCGATTGAAAACTACACCAAGGGCATAGAACTGGAATCGGGAGATGCAAGTGCCTATGCGAATCGCGGCAACGCTTACAGCCATCAGGGTGACCTGGATCTCGCCATTAAAGACTACGCCAAAGCTGTTGAGCTGGAACCAAGTCATTATTCAGCGTATGTCGGACTTGGTAACGTTTTAGACCAACAAGGCGATCTGGATCGCGCCATCCAATCCTATAATAAAGCTATTGAACTGGAGCCCGACCATCCTCTTACTTACTGCAACCGAGGCGGAACTTACAATAAAAAAGGCGAGGTAGATAAAGCGATTGCCGACTATATTAAAGTCATAGGACTACAACCGTTGATTAAGGAGGCACATTACTTTTTAGCGGAGGTTTACATGCAAGTTGGCAATTGGTCAGAAACTAAATTAAATTTGATATTTGCCAGAACCTTGGGCGTGGATATCATTCATTTGTTTCATAAAAAATACGAAAGCGTTGCGAACTTTGAGCAGAAAACTGGTGTTCAGTTGCCCACAGACATCGCCGCCCTGCTGACACCCGCGTAGGCATAAATGTGAATCAGTTCATTATTGCTTGGAAAAGAAAAGGAGTGCTAAAAATGACAAACGAACGTCTCACACTTAAAGAGATGGTAGAGAAATATCCCGATGAATGGCTGTTCATCGTGGATTGCGAACACAGCGAAAACACAGAACTATTATCTGGTGTTGTTGCTGTTCATAGTAGGTCGGAGGCTGATATCCATGAAGCATCAATGCGCTATAAAGGCAGTGCAGCGATACGGTATACAGGTGAGATGCGAAAGGATGTAGGGTATCTATTCTAATGGCGCGTATTTCCTTTGAACCGACACTTCCGTTAATTGTTCTCCCTATTACAATCTCTGACATCAATGCAGATATCTTCCGAGACGTTATTGTTGCTTTAGATACAGGGGCCACAATTACCATTATTCCGACAGAGATTGCTGTTGCTTTGGGTTACGATCCCGCGAACTCAAATAGACAGATGCAACTTCTCACTGCAAGCGGCGCTGCCATTACAAAACTCATTACGGTACGGAAACTAACTGCGGCCGGAGAAACGATTGAAGATGTTGATGTCTTATGTCATGATCTCCCTGGAAATTCCGGAATAAAAGGATTATTGGGTTTAAATTTTCTGAAGCATTTTGAGCTTAACATTTCCTTTTCAACTGGGACTATCGAACTCTATCCTTGTTAAAGCAATTTCCACAAAGGACAATTCAACCGCAGCCGTTTCCATTGTGGATAAGGCAGGCGACGTGGCTCATAAAAAATCCGCGAAATCCGTGTCATCCGCGATAATCCGCGATTCAGATAGCTACTCCCGTGCAAAGACCATAACGTCGTAATGCTGTCCGCCGTATTCAAACTGGTTTTTGAGCTGCCCTTCACAGGTAAAGCCTGACGCTTCCAAAACCGATGCCTTCTTCTCAGCACTGCTGTCAACATAACACTGTACCTTCACATCAGGGAACTGCACGGCTGAAAGCAACGCCGGAACACTGTCCGCAAAATTCGGGTGGAAGAAGAGATCCAACACCGCAGTTGCCGGTCGCCAACGCGTATCACGGTTTACAGTTGCCCAACCGACGATTGTCCCTTTCGATGAAATGAGTAACTTCGCGTCGTCATAACTATCTTCTGTCTCCAAAGTGTGTTTGAAACTCAGAAAGCCGCCTTCAAGATTCGTAGGACCGTATACATTCCATGCCAGACTCCGCAGCGCATCCCACCCGACGATACTTGATAATGCTGTGACTTTGGGCCAGTCGTGCCATTCAACGGATTTCGGGTGCGCAGACGTAGGCGCGAAGTAGCGTTCTTCAAAATCTTCGTGGACGTGGTATTTCATGAAACCAGATTCTGAAAATACGCTCTCAAATCCGAAACTGTGGTAGATATAATACGGATGACTGTTGTAGCCGGTGCCGAGGTAGAGGGCGCGGCCCTCGCGCTGCCGAAAATCTTCCATCTGATATGCCATCACGCCTTTACACGCACCTTTCCTGCGCTGCTCAGGCAGCGTGAAGACGTGCCCTAAAATACCGACCCCTTCATACTCAACCGTCATGATATTGGTAATCACGTGACCGTCGAGTTTACCGACATAGAAACGCGTCTCTAACGCATCCAGTACTTCTGTGACACATCGTTCAATATGCCACTTATAGTTGCCCGGTTTATGCCCAAGGAATTGCTTCACCTCTTTGGCATGACGTTCATCTGGTGCAGTGATGACACCGACTTCCATTCGCTCTTTTGTCTTGAGTACTACCTCACCGAATTTGTCGTACATAACCCTCTCCATTAGATCGGTTTTCGGAAAATAAAATTGGCAAATGCCCTGAAAATATGGTATACTTAAAAAGGCTTGGTGTCAAGCCTTGAATGCGTGTATTGCTGAGCGTGCTATGGAGGCGCGTGCAAAGTTGATATGGAGGGACCATGGAAATAGAGCAGACACTGGTTTTAATCAAACCGGATGGCGTTCAACGCGGATTGGTCGGTGAAATTATTGCCCGCTACGAACGCAGAGGACTCAAGATCGCTGCGATGAAGTTGCTGCAGCTTCCGCGCGTCACAGCAGAAGCACTCTACGCCGTCCATCACGGGAAATCATTTTACGATGTACTCATCGAATTCATGACATCGGCACCTATTATTGCCTTAGCTATTGAAGGACGGAACGCGATAGAATTGGTCCGCATTCTTAACGGAGAGACCGATCCAAGGGAATCTCAGCCGGGAAGCATCCGAGGCGATTTCTCTGTTGATATAACACATAACGTTGTGCACGCATCAGACTCTCGGAGAAATGCGCAGCGCGAATTGGATATCGTGTTCGCGGCTGATGAACGTTACGAATATAACCGCGCAGATGAAGGCACCCTTCATGTTAAAGCGGTGTAACTGAGACGCAATCAATTGCGTCTTTTATTTGATAAACACTACTACCGAGAATCTCATCCGGGAATTCTCGCAAAACTATAAAACAGATGGAGGTCAATAAAATTGAAATTTGCTAATATTTGTGCGTTAATCGCTATGCTTATCGTAGGGTTGGCTTTCAGCGTTTACGCAGCCAAAGACGACTGTGAAAACTTAGATGGCGATGGCGCGAAACCCATCAAAGAGGTCGGTAAAGAAGATGATGGCAAACAGAATGACTATGACGAAGTGATTGAAGAAGATGACCGGAAAGGTGTCACCTATCTCTCCTTCATCGGCGGTAGCGAACCGAAACCAAATGGTTGTGGACTTTCCCCAAAGAACCCTAAAGAAGAATGGACGGGTTGGGGGGGTCCAATTGATACCGACAACGCCACTATCGGTGAAGGTGCTGGCACCCGGAACCATATTGTCATCGGTGGTATCTACTTTGAACGCGGGATTGGTAGCCACTCTGTCGCTACGGTTGTTTACAATTTAAGCGGCGACAATTACCTCAAATTTGAAGGTTACGTCGGTATGTCCGATGAAAAAGACCCAGCTGAGTGCGGCCACGGCGGCAGCGGTGAGTTTACCTTCAGTATTGACGGAAAGCAGGTTTTCAAATCTGAAGTACTCCAAGGTACCGATGGCGGAAAGAACGTTGATGCTGTCCACGTGGAGTTTGACATTCCTAACAACGCGAAGGAACTCGAAATCGTCATGGGAAATGGCGGCGACGGTGCGGGTTGCGATCATTCTGCAATCGGTGATGCGAAACTCCTTAACGCACAAGCACTTGCCGTTGAACCTGCCAATAAACTCCCCACGATCTGGGGGCATTTGAAAGATAGTTATTAGACATTGAGAACTTACCTACTTATAGTAAGTGAGAATTACAGACGACATTCTTAAACCTGATTCAGACAAGTTATCTCGTGTATGAACGGAAAAGATTGGTCTGAATCGGGTTTTTTGTTCTAATTTTCCCCTATATACGTTATTAGCGTGATCGTAACTTAAAAATGAATTTCAACGCTGTAGGCACGCTTTTCAAGCATGCCCTCGCGAAACATAAAAAGGAAGGAACTATGAAAAAAGTATTATTGACCCTTGGTATAATGTGTGTCAGCCTTGTTACTGTTCATGTGAGCCCTGCCGAGATTGACTTTGAAACGGCGGTCGGTATCTGGCTCTTTGATGAAGGCAAAGGTGGTGTCGCTAAAGATATATCAGGTGAAGGCAACGATGGTGAAGTCGTCAAAGCCCCATGGGTGGATGGAAAATTCGGAAAGGCACTCGAATTTGATGGAAAAGCCGGCTGTGTCAAGACTGAACAGAAACTTCTTGAGGCGCTCGAAGAATTCACTATTCTCGCATGGATACAAAGCACGGACGATCCACCCGCTCGGACTGGACTCGTTGGGCAGAACAATGCACCTGAGTTTGGCTTTATTACGACGAATGAACTGAGCCTCTGGACGCCCGCGGCGGGGCTGACGAATAATCCTTGGAAACACAAACACGGTAATGGTGAATGGCATCACGTCGGGTGTGTCGCTACGACGGAATACGTCCATACCTATATTGATGGTGAATACGCTGAAAAGAAAGGCAAATGGGCAAACCATGGCGCAGCTAACTTTAACGTCAATATTGGGGGCTGTGGTGTCTGGGATGCAGGTGGAAATTTTTTCCCGGGCCTGATGGACGAAGTCATGATTTTCCATTCAGCTTTGGAACAAGAAGATATTCAGGAACTCATGGAGAAAGGCTATCAAAATTATTTGGCTGTTGACCCGGAAGGTAAACTCGGTACAACCTGGGGACATATTAAAGCAACCAACCATTTCAGACGATAATCATACCTTTTTCTAATCCCTATCTCATAAATACCCATTCGCATGTGATCTAAAGAAAGCCCTTTTAGGAAACGTATCGCAAATCCCTCTGATAAGGAAATTTAGGGGATTTTTCCATGAAACAGTCTTATTGGACAATACCCTTAAACTATTTGTGAGACACATTCATACTTATAGACGCGCTCGGAGAGAGGTCCAAGTGCGTCTATAAGCCTTCCAATCCACAAGTTGAACTGTTTTACACCCATCTCCTCACTAATATTATAAATCATTTTTCTTGCAATTTTATACTATATAAGTTATCATAAGTATAACTTGAAAATAAGTTTCAACACTGTAGGTGTGCTTTACAAGCGCGCATACTAAAAATTGGAGGGAATACCCCATGAAAAAAGTGCTATTAACGCTTGGCGTGCTGTGTCTCAGTCTTACTGCTGTTCATATCAGTACTGCCGAAATTGACCTCTCAACAGCAGTCGGTATATGGTTGTTTGACGAAGGCAAAGGAAACGCCGCCGCCGACCTCTCCGACGCAGGGCACGAGGGCGAGCTCATCAAATCTCCTGAATGGGTAAAAGGCAAATTCGGTCAAGCCCTCAAATTCGATGGAAAAGCCAGTTGTGTCTCAACGCATGAAAAACTCTTGGACGGTCTCGAAGAGTTCACTATTCTCTGTTGGGTCCAGACGGGTAAAGTTGCAGCGAACCGTATTGGGCTCGTTGGGCAGAATGATTCCCCAGAGTTTGGCTTCATTAACCCGCAATCCGTAAACCTCTGGACACCTACTGCCGGCGGAACGACGCGTCCTTGGGAACACAAACATGACAACGGCGAGTGGCACCACGTCGGGTGTGTTGCCACGACAGAGTACGTCCATACCTATATTGATGGTGAATACACCGAGAAAAAAGGCGGTTGGGCAAATCACGGTTCATCTAACTTTAACGTCAATATTGGTGGCTGTGGGGTTTGGGATCCAGGCGGCAACTTCTTTCCGGGTGCAATGGACGAAGTCGCTATCTTCCATTCCGCCTTGGAACAGGAAGATATTCAGGAACTGATGGAAAAAGGATTTAAGGATTATTTAGCAGTTGATCCGAGAGATAAACTCGGTGTAACTTGGGGACATATTAAGACGAACCACCCTTACAAATAACCTTTGACCCATTTTCTCAATGCTTGTAGGCGCGCTTGGACAGCCCGTTAAGCGCGTCTATGAGGAACCTACCCGCTGATCTTCCTACGCTTCACACATATTGATACCTCTACTTTAATTGATGCAGTTCCCTGAGTTTGTCTGACACAACCTTATTCCCCGGTTCCAATTCTAAAACCCGTTCAAACGCACCAATCGCCGCTGGAATATTTCCGAGTTCCTGATAAGCAAGACCTAATGCCCCGTATGCCCGAACGTGCGTCGCCTCAATTGCGATAACCTTTTTAAACAGTGAGACGGCTTCGAGATAATTCTTCTTCGTCAGAGAAATTAAGCCGAGTCTATAAATGGCTTGGACATCCGTTGCGTCATGCGTGATGACCTGTTTATAGTGTGGCTCGGCTGCTGTATAACGCTGTTCTTTCCAATAGGCACCGGCAAGATCACGATGCACGGACAGTTGAGATGGCACGAGTTCAAGTGCCGCCTGATAATGTCGAATTGCCTCGCCAAGTTGCCCCGTGTTCTCATATACTGTCGCAAGATTCGCGTGGACATTTGAGAAGAAAGTGTTGTAATCTGAAAGGTTCAATTCTCCTTGAGATTTGCTGTCTGTTTTATTATTTTTAAACTGAAGTGCCATTCGGCAGGCACGAATCGCTGCAGTGATCTGTCCGGTTTCATAATAGATCTGTCCCATATAGTTATAAGCCTGCGCTTTCAAGTAGGCTATTTCGTCTATACTTCTTTCCTTCTGAATCTCTATATCCTTGTCGAGTAGCGACAGGAGGCGTTCTAATGTGGCTAAGGCTTCGGGGTGCTGCGCCGTATAGAGGAGTGAAACGCTATAGTCGAACCAGACCTTTATATCTTTCTGTGCGTCTGAGATAAGCGGTTCAAACTCGGCAACAGCACTTGCATAATCGCCTTCTGACATATAACGTCTGCCGCGTTCGGCATAAAGTGATGCTGTGACACCCGCTTTTAGTACATCCCACCACAGCGGATCAGATAACTCGCTATATCGACTCGGATGGCGTGCTGCCTGTGCGTGCTGTTTTGCCGCTTGTTTATCTCCCAAGGCAATCGCAACCTGTGCCATCAGTGCGTGTGCTTCACTTTGCCCAGGATTCAAGCGAAGTGCTTGTTCTAAATGCGTTTGTGCCAGTTTCACGTTTTGCCTTGCAAGCGCGATTTCGCCGAACCAGAGTTCAGAAAATGGGTTGTCGGGTTGGAGACGTTTCGCATGCTTCAAATGCTGCTGTGCTTCATCGAACTTCCCCAAAATGCGGAGTGCGGAGGCAAGATAGAGATGCGCAGGGGCATAAGCGGCATCTAAAGCAAGGGCACGGGTAAGGTGTTTCACAGCGGCTTCGGGGTGACGCTGCTTCGTCAAACGTCCAAGGAAATATAACCATTTGAATTCGTTAGGCGCGAGTCTGCTTGCTTGGCTATAACACGGTATCGCTGGCACCTCCCAACCGTGACTGAGATAGACGTGTCCCAAGTATCCCCAAGCCTTTGCATCATCAGGCGAATTCCGAACAGCATCTTGTGCTGTTCTAATTGCCTCCAAAAGCAGTTTTTCCTCAACCAGGTCGAGGTCTGCAGGCTGTGGAATAGTTGTCAGTACGGATTTTTTTTGAAAAAATCCTTTCAGTTGTCGGTTGTCGGTAACAAGAGGTTTCTCGTCTACGACTTCCCTTTTCAACTGACTACTGATCGCTGATTGCCGATTGCTAATTTCACTAACTGCAAAAACAGGTAGACTGATTAGCATAAAAAGAAAAAAGAGAATTGATTTCATCAAAAAGGCACTCCCTGCCCCTGATAGACCTTTACACGTCGATTCGCAGCCGTTCCCGGAAATTTTTCACGGCTTCCGTCTTGCCAGCGCACCTCAATCGCCTGAATTTCGTCGATTGTTCCCAACCCGAAATGCACACTCGGTTCACTACTGCTGAGGTAGCTTGTTCCGGACAGCACGTAACCTGTCAGTGTACGCGATTCGGTTCGTAGTGTTATTTGTGCACCGAGTGCGTCTCGATTTTGCGTGAGGGCTTGCACAAATAACCAATGATGCTGAGGCGGCGGTGCGTCGTTTCGGAAAACGCGAAGCCGATTATCAAGATTGCTTACCACCATATCAACATCACCATCTCGGTCAATATCACCGAAAGCCATGCCGCGGCTCACCTCAACGCGTTCCGTGAAATCAGGGGCGCGTGAACTCACATCTTTGAAAGCGATACTCTGGGCAGGCACAATCCCTGTCTGAGAATTTTGAAAGAGGAGATTCGGTTCGGCGTAAAAATTCCAGAATTCTCCAACCGCTGCCGCATCCAAGATCGGCCCACGCTTCACCCTTCCGTTGACGAGCGCGATGTCAAGATCGGCATCGTTGTCGAAATCGAGGAAACCACATCCAAAGCCCGTAAAAGGTAGGTCGCGCCCGGCGAAACCTGCTATTTCAGTCATGTCAGTGAATACAGACGGGATAGCGGTGATATAAAGGGTATTCGTCTCGCCGGACAAATGTGTTGCGAAGACGTCCGGGTGTGTGTCACCGTTGACATCGCCGACAGCGATACCCATACTGCCTTCGGGTTGGCCGTAAGCGTTAAACGCAAGCCCGTGCAATATGGCTTCCTCAGCAAAAGTGCCATCCGTTTGATTTACCCAGAGATAATTCGCTTCACCGTCGTTGGCAACAAAAAAATCCGCCCAACCATCACCCGTCAGATCAAGGCACACCACGCCGAGTCCCCTGCCGGGCATTGCGGCGATACCCGCTTGTTGCGTTACATCTGTGAAAGTGCCATCACCGTTATTTCGGAAGAGTCGATCCGTAGCAGCCTCGAAAACTTGTGGGTTGCAGTAATCCGGCGCGCTGTGCTTCCCGCGGCAGACCGTCTCTGCGTCAAACTGCACATAGTTGGCTACATAGAGGTCAAGATCGCCATCTCTGTCATAATCACCAAAAGTTGCAGACGTTCCCCAGTCCTCGTTTGAAATGCCGACATCTTGTAATGTGAATGTACCGTCACCGTTGTTTCGATAGAAAGCATCGGGACCGTAGTTCGTCACATAGACATCCCTATTACCGTCGTTATCAAAATCCCCGATTGCGACCCCTTGTCCGTAGCCTTCGTGTCCGATGCCAGCGGCTTCCGTAACATCAACAAACGTTCCATCGGATTGTTGTCGAAAGAGTCGGTTTGGCGCAGGAGCAACCGCAAGGGATGCCCCTACATCGGGGGGTGGAAATCGAATGTGTAGGACATCCAGCGCGCCGTCATTGTTATAATCAAAGAGTGCGACCCCGCTACCAATGACTTCAGGCAGCGCGTGTGTACCTGCCGACCAAGATGTCTCAGGTTGTGGAAAACCGAGTGTAGTGGTCACTTCCGTAAATAAGGGTTTATCCGTTTCTGCTTGTGCCGCCCACAGAAAGCCGATCACAACAATAAGCGTGATAGCGGTTAGTTTCGTAAACATGTCATTATTCCAATCACATTTTCATTTTCCAGAGTATTCATATAAACAATCGCTTCCTACGGCAAAATCACAAACGCCAATCGTCGATGCGCTTCACGTAATGCTGCCTCTACTGCTTCTGGTGTTTCAGCACGCGCGAAGATGAAACCGAGATACCGCGCCCCTTCTGGCAACGGCACAACCTCTCCACCGATAGGGATCGTGATGCTAACCTCTACAATTCCGTCTACATGATACGCGGCCGTTTTGCCGCGGACTTCACCTAAGATGCCAGCCTTCGGTACCGGAATCATCATGACCCCTGCCGCCTGTTGTTCGCGCTGTAGTGTCTCCACCGGTTGTCCAATCGCATGTCGGATAACCAACTCCTCCAGCGACATCCCAGTTCCAAACCGTAAGGTCCGTGAGCAGAGTCCACCGATCGTTCGTGCAGCAATTTCGATAAGGTGCGCGCCTTCGGCGTTATAGCGCAATTCGGCGTGGACGGGTCCGTGCTGCAGCCCTAAGGCACTCGCCGCTTCCGCCGTCGCGTGATGTAAGGTATCTTGGATATCCACCGATAGACGGGAAGGCGTGATATACAGCGTTTCCTCAAAAAAAGGACCTTCAAGTGGATCGGGTTTATCAAAGAGCGCGAGGGTCTTCAAGTCACCCGCTAAGAGGATCCCTTCCAATGCCACCTCTATCCCCGGAATATAGTCCTCGACGAGTAGATATTGCGAAGCGTGTTCTGGTGAGGTTATCTCAGTGGTTTCCTGTAAAGCATGCAGGAGTTTCGTTGTCCGCTGAAAGGCTTCAACGAATTCAGTGGGTGTGTCCGCACGGATGACCCCGCGGCTTGCTGAAAGGGACAGCGGCTTAATAACACACGGAAAATTAACGGGGATGTCCGTTCCGAGTTTCTTTGCTATCTCAACAGCGTCCTCATAGATAGAAAAACGTTGATAAGCAGGCACCGATACCCCGTTTGTTGATAGTGTGTCTCGTAAGCGGTATTTATCGCGTGTCGCTTTCGCTGAAGCAATGGGATTGTGTGGAAGCTCTAACGCCGCTGAAGCAGTCGTGGCAAGCAGTGTGGTATCGTCATCAACACCGACGATCGCCGCGATTGGATATGTATCGGCAAATTCAAGAATTGTCTGTGTCGCAGCGGTTGGCGCGGCGATGTCAAGCACAAGCGATTGACGCGGCGAAAGATCCGCTGTTGTTGCTGCCGCTTCTGATGCAACAACGACCTCCACATCGAGTTTCAGCGCAGCTTCAAGGAAATCGGTGGCTCGATATGTGCGTGTTGGAAGGAGCAGGAGAATACGCGGTTTTTCTGACGGTTGCTGCTGCATTCGGAAATCTCCTGCTTCACTGTCGGAGTGGAAGAAAATTTAAAAGTGCCTAAAATGTGCTAAAGTTGAAACTTCTCAACTTCTCAACTTTACGGACTTCTTTTAAGGTGTGTCACTAATTAACACGGGAACCTCTCAACAACTTCTGATACGACGCATGTGCGCTCTGTGGATCTTCCTCACCATCAAGGACACGACGCAGACATTGCACAAAGCCGATCGGATCATCCTCACCGAAGATCGTGCGTCCGAATAGGATCGCGCGTCCGCCGTTGCTGGCAACGTTGTGTGCTAAAGCGAATGTGCTACGGGCGTTTTGACGCGGACCTCCCAATGCACCAATCACTAAGGTCGTGTCAAATTGGCACAATTCAGCCCAGACCTCGGCGGTTGTATATGCGGTCTTAATAAAACGTGGACGTTGGTGCTTGCGAAGGTAACTCATCGTCCGAACGATTGAATCGGCGACATACATACCCCGTTTTTCCTCATCCATTCCGGGGAGTTTAATGTTCGGTAAAAACACCTCTAAGAGGTGATCGAATCCTTCAATCTCACCGACAACATGTGCGAATTGCACATAGGCCTGTAGCATCCGCTCATCAGCGATAGGATCGTTGTTGAGGGTGATGGAGTACAATCCAAGATTAACCTTGCATTCAAGTGCAGGACCGATGAGTGCCTCACAATAGCGTTGCATATCCTCTGGAAACACCGTCTGAAACGGCATCGACAAATTTGACGTGTAGACTCCGAACCGTGGGTTCCAGATAGCCGTTTCTGAATTCATCCGGACGATTGGCGTAATCGGTGTGTTTTCAAACAGGTTTTCTTCAAGTGCAAGCGTCTCTGCATCGGCGGGTGTCATCAGAAGTCCATCTAACTGTCCATCAGCAACAAGGTCGCGTTGCAGTTGCAGAAACTCTGCGTGTGTGCGGTAGTGCGGTTTTGGATGCTGCACCTGTCCGAGTCCTTTAATCCCCGCGGATGCGAGTGGATCCGCAGCGAAAACCAGAATCGGGTTCTGTGCAAGCAGGTCTGTATCAGCAAGTTTTTCAAATATCCGGTTGCCCATCTATGATTAATTCCTTGTAAGTAGTTATAAGTTATAAGTTATAAGTTATAAGTTAAAGAGGGTGTTTTTGCTTGGGTCTTTGCTTGGGCGTTTCTGCGGATTTCCCTGTAGATGCCCCAAACCGTTGGGAGTACCGACTCTCACTGCGAGGCATCTTAACTTATAACCAACAACCAACAACTTATAACCATTTTAGAGTGTATTCGTAGGGTCAATATCTATCACAAATTCAATAGCCTTCGATTTAATTGTGGCTGGTGGATCGTCGGTTAAGTGTTTAAGGAGTTGTCCTATTTTTTCTGCCGTGGGACTTCGGAGCAAGAGATGCCACCGAAATTTCCCTTCAATTTTCGCGAGCGGTGCCGGTGCGGGACCAAGGATTTCTACCACGGGTTCTTCAGTATCCGGCACCCGTGAAGTGTGTTCTTGGTCCGTCTGCCATATCTCAAGTTGATCTCGCACGACATGGGCGGTATCAATGACCTCTTTTTCGTCTTTACCGCGCAGTAGCAGCACTGCGACATGCGAGAATGGCGGGTACCGTAAGGCATCGCGCGCTTCGACCTCCTGTCTATAGAAATTGAGGTAATCGTGATTCTGCGCAGCCGCGATACAGTAATGCTCCGGCATATACGTTTGGATGATGACTTTACCTTCAAGCTCAGCACGTCCGGAGCGTCCTGCAACCTGTGTTAACAGACTGAACGTGTGTTCACTCGCCCGGAAATCAGGGAGATTTAAAGCGGTATCTGCTACGATAACCCCGACAAGTGTGACGTTCGGAAAATCTAACCCCTTTGATACCATTTGTGTGCCTATCAAGATGTCAATTTTCTGTTGTTCAAATGCCTCTAAAATCTGCTGATGTGCATTTTTCCGCGCCGTTGAATCCGCATCAAATCGCTGTACCTTTGCCTTTGGAAACGCTTTGCGTACCTCTTGTTCAACAGCCTCTGTTCCTGCGCCAAAAAAGCGGATCGCCTCACTGCTGCACTGTGGACATGTAGGGTGTGTCGGACGTTTGCTACCACAATGGTGGCAGACAAGCTGCTGCGTTTCACGGTGATAGGTGAGTGAGATGGAACAGTTGTCGCACCGTTCAACATAGCCGCAGGTTCGGCAGAAGACATAAGTGGAGTGTCCACGCCGGTTAAGGAACAGAATAATTTGCTCTCGTCGGACAAGCCGTTCTTCAATAGAACTTCGGAGTATATCGGAGAAGATCGTCCGATTGCCCTTCTTCAATTCGGTTCGCATATCAACGATGTGGACATCGGGCATCTTTCTATCAAAGACGCGATTGGGTAAACTGAGGAGCCGATAACTCCCATTTTTTGCCTGATGGAAACTCTCAAGGGAGGGGGTCGCACTTCCAAGCAGGACAGGACAGTTCGCGAGTTCGCTCCGTTTCTGTGCCACTTCCCGTGCATGGTAGCGCGGGGCATTATCGGATTTATAGGAGTCCGAATGCTCTTCGTCTATAATCAGCATCCCGAGTGCTTGGACGGGGGCAAAGATAGCAGAACGCGGACCGATAACAATATCGGCTTCGCCTTTTTGGATGCGATGCCACTGGTCATAGCGTTCACCATCACTCAACCGGCTATGAAGCAATGCGACCCTGTCTCCGAAGCGTCCGACAAACCGAGAGGCCGTTTGCGGTGTAAGCGAAATTTCTGGCACCAAGGCAATAACAGATTTTCCATTCTCCAGCACTTCTGCCATCGCCTGCATATAGACCTCTGTTTTTCCGCTTCCGGTTACCCCGTGTAGGAGGAAAGTCGGCGGACGCTTGGTTCTGCTGAAGGCATCGGGGTTAGCAACCCCACCTACAGAGTGTGCCGCCAATGCGTTTTGAATTTCTGAGAACGCTGTCAACTGCGCCGGGTTTAAGTGGAGCGGTCGTGTCGGAGCGACAGGCTCAGTGCTCAGCGGGTTCCGCACTGTTTCCGCTTGTGTGATATGAATAAATCCGTGTCTTTCAAGGGTACGTAGCAATGAGACGCTGGCGTTCACCCGTTTCGCCAAGTCTGCTGTTGCCAAAGGCATCCCTTCATCAAGGAGCAGTTGGAGGATTTCTGCGCGTTTAGCATCACCGGCATGGCGGCGATTGCCTGAACGTTCGGAGGAACCGTCTGGGTTTCCGTTTTTGAGTTGCGCAATTTCCGCCTCCACATCAGTAATCGGCAAGGCTAATGCCGCGACAGTGGTTTTTTGCGTAGAGACTTTCGGTTTATGCGTAACATTGATCTCAACAACACCTTTTTCGCGGAGTCTTGTAATCCTTGAACGGACATCTTGATAACTCAAACCTGTCCGTCTGACAAGCTGATTGACGGAGAGTTCACCCTCTGCTTCCAAAAGTGCGACGAGTTTTTTTTGGACGTTGCCGAGGGATCCTGAAAATTCAGGCAAGAGTCGGACTTGTTCCTTTTTCTGCGTGCGGACAGCAGCCGGCACCGCACAATAAAGCGCGATTCCCCATGGACAGACGTAATAGTCCGCCATCCATTTTGTAAGGGTGAGCATCTCAGGAGCGTACATCGGTGCCGCATCAAGACAATCAGAGACGTTCTTGATAAGATTAGGTGCGAGATCAGTTTCATCTATGCGTTCAACGACAACGCCTTCCTGCTTTGTTCTGCGAAACGGTACTAACACTCGAACGCCGAGTTGTAAATCCGCGTCTAACTCTGGTGGCACGCCGTAGGTAAATACCTGATCTACTGATAGTGGGAAAGCAACGTTTGCATAGCGCATAATTAGTTTTCAGTACGATTTTCTCTCACTGCGAGGCATGAAAAATCTTTCAGTTATCAGTTTTAGGAGTTTCCAGTTACCAGTTTTCAGAAAAGAGGGTGTTTTTGCTTGGGTGTTTCCCCGTGATTAACAAAGGTCTCCCTTCTTAACTGGTCACTGGTTACTGATACACTGATAGCCATTCCCTATTTTACCCTTGCGCCAAAAATGCGAGCACCTTTTTTATATCTTCCCATACATCACGTTTGGCATTCGGGTTTCTGAGAAGGTATGCGGGATGATAGGTCGGCATAACAACCGGCGGCTTTTTATGGGGTGGGACCCGTAATCCCTCAACTTTACACGCATGGAACTCGCCGCGAAGTTTTGTAATGCCTACCTTTGTATCAAGCATCATCTGCGCAGCAAAACTTCCAAGTGCCACAATCACCTTCGGTTGTATCAATTCTATTTGGCGGACTAAATACGGACTACAGGTTTCGACCTCGTCCGATTCAGGGTTTCTGTTACCCGGAGGACGGCATTTAAGCACATTGGCGATATAGACATCCCCGCGTTTCAGTTTCATCCCTGATTCAATGATTTGCGTCAGCAATTGCCCTGCCCTACCGACAAAAGGTTCACCTTGTTGATCCTCGTCAGCTCCTGGTGCTTCACCGATGAACATGAGGTCTGCACTCGTATCTCCAACCCCGAAAACGACACTCTTCCGTGTTTCATGTAACGGACATTTCGTGCATTCCGCTGCATCTGTTGCCAACGCAGGCAGATCAAAATCCGCATAAGGTAACTGCTTTTGAGGTTCGCGTAACTCAGTTTCCATGAAGCCGAGTTGAAGTTGTTCTTCCATGTATTCCCTCACACTCGCAACCAGTTCGATGTATTCTTTTCTGAGGCTATTCCTATCCATTTTATTTAATAGTTTTCAGTTTTCAGTTAATGTCTTGTGGCTGTAACAAATTGTGTTACTGCTACAAATACCCTCTTAACTGATTACTGAAAGGTTTTCGTAGAAAACCGGACTGATAACTAACAACTATTTCTCTGATGACTATTTTGCTAATTCCGTAGGTCGTAAATCAAGGACATGCCGTCGAACCAAGTGACATATAAGAAAAACGCAATCAAAAGGACAATGGTGACCTGTTGAACAATTTCTTGTGCTTTCCGCGGCATAGGCTTTCCACGGATTTTCTCAACGGTAAAAAATAGGAGCTGCCCGCCATCAGCAATCGGAATCGGCAGCAGATTGACGATACAGAGATTAATACTGATAAACCCGATGAAAAAGATAACACTGCTCAATCCGAGACTGCTAAACATCCTATTTGTCGCGCTCGCAATACCGACGGGGCCCGCGAGGTGTTTTGGTGAGACATCTCCACCTATCAGCTGTTGGAGCGTTCTGCCAACGGCTGTAAAGGTCAGCCATGTGGCTTCAACACCTTTTCCAAACGCTGTGGAAATACTATATTCCGGTAAAGGCGGCTTTTTTGAAGCGAGTTGCATGCCGCTGAGAGAGGTCTGCCACATCAATCCGAACATGATATGTTTAGGATCTGTCTCTGAACTTTCTGTCTCACCTGAAAGGGTTACCTGTTTCAGGGAACCCTTCCGCATCAAGTCGATTTCAATCGGTTGGTTCGCTGCCGTGAGTTGCGAGTGAAGCGTCGTCTCGTTTACGGGTTCTCCGTTAAGTGTAAGAAGTACATCTCCATTCTGAATGCCAGCGTCTTCAGCGATGCTCCCTTCTTGAACACTCGCTATCACACGCCAATCCACCGGCATTTCAAGGATCTGTGTCTCGTCCGCACGGCGGACTCCAAGCACTAATGCCTCTTGATTCTCGTTGATGTTATTATAGAGTGCTTTGTATTTCTCATTAATCCAATTCTCTGTCGGGTGCCACACGCCGTAACCAAAGTATGGGACGTTATAGAGTCTCTCACCATTGATACTCTCAATTATGTCACCGTCTTGAAGACCGGCTTGTGCAGCGAGGGTGCCTTCGCTAACATGATTCACGATCGTTTCATCACCGCTGCTCACACGAATTTCGCCGATATCACCCCTAACACTCGGTATAGCGTCCGGTTTGACAGAGATGGTTTGCAGTTCACCCGCTCGCTCAACAACAAGATCCAACGTTTTATTTGCACTTGTGAAGACGCGTGTTTGAAACATAGACCAATGACGGATTGGATCGCCATTGACAGAAACGAGAATATCGCCGGGCATGATGCCACCGGCAGCACCCGCTCCATCGTCAGCGACCCAACCGATCTGAACATCCTCTTTTTCACCGAGCGGCATGCCTGTCAATCCACCGATTAACCGAGTCGCGTCTGTGTTCAGTCCCGTCGCGAAGACGAGCCAGTACACCAAAATGCCGAACAAAAGATTAACAACGGGACCCGCTGCGACGACGAATGCGCGATTGCCGACCGAAGCACTCGCGAATTCACCGGGCGCACCGGTCTGTTCACTCGGATTTTCTCCTTCCATCTGAACGTATCCACCAAACGGTAAGAGCGAAAGCCGATAGTCTGTGCCACCGTGCTGGATTCCGAAAAGTTTCGGACCGAAACCGAGGGAGAAAGTATTTACCTTAATACCACACCGCTTCGCAGCCCAAAAGTGACCGAGTTCATGAATAAAAATAAGGAAACCGAGGGGGATAATTGCGAGAAACGCAGCTTTAATATACGGAATGATGGTGCTAATTAGGTCAATAAAGAATTCCATGTCTATTACCCCTTTTTTTAAGAGTGAGGTCTCATCCCTCAACTCATCGCTGTTTTATTAAATTTTTTGAGTGATTTTTTATAAGTGAACGTGTTGTTGATTTTGCCCACCGGTCAACTTCAAGGATATCCGCGAGTGTCGGTTCTGGAATTACCACATGCGCGTCCATCACACGTTCGAGGATAGCCGGTATATCCATAAACCCGATGCAAGCGTTAAGAAACGCCGCGACGACGACCTCATCTGCGCTGCTCAATACCACAGGGAGTGTGCCACCGACCTCTGCGGCGGTATATGCGAGTGAGAGACACGGGAATTTTTCAAAGTCAACAGGTTCAAAGTGCAGTGTTCGTGCTTCCTGAAAATCCAGACGTGGCACTGGTGCGGAGAGTCTACGCGGATAAGTTAAAGCGTATTGAATCATAATACGCATATCTGTGGGACCCAATTGTGCGAGTGTGGAACCGTCTGTCCATTCCACCATAGAATGAACGATGCTCTCCGGGTGTACAACAATGTCAATTTTTGAGAGTTCTATATTAAATAACCATTTCGCTTCGATGACCTCCAGCCCTTTGTTCATCATTGTTGCGGAGTCAATTGTGATTTTCTGTCCCATCTTCCAATTGGGATGCTGGAGTGCCTGTTCTGGCGTTACAGCGTAAAGTTCTTCTTTCGGCATCGCTCGGAACGGTCCGCCGGATGCAGTGATTAGGAGTCTGTGGATATCCACCTGCCGGTCGCGTGCCCCCTCCAAACATTGGAAGATAGCACTCATTTCGCCATCTATCGGTATCAAGTTAACGTCGTTTGTTTTCACCGCCGCGTTAACAAGCGGTCCCGCCATTACCATTACCTCTTTATTAACGAACGCGATATCTTTGCCAGCGTTAATCGCCGCCAAGGTCGGTAATAACCCAGCACTCCCACCCATTCCGTCCAGGACTTGGGATGCTTGCGGCATAGTAGCCACGGCTTGCAGGCCATCGGTGCCAGCGAGGACCTGTGTCCCGTTGATGTCTCGGATGCGTGTCCGCAGTATTCCGGCTGCAGTGGGTTCATTAAGTGCTACCAGCGCAGGACGATATCGCCGAATCTGCTGTTCAAGGGTATCAACGTCCCTATTCGCTGCGAGACCGACCACCTTAAATTCGTCAGCATGCGTTTCAACAACACTTAGGGCATTTTTCCCAATAGAACCCGTGCTACCGAGTATGGTGATGTGCTTCATGTGTAATGTTTGTTTACGGCAAATGGCCGGTCAATTCTAAGTAGTAATAGAGGGTAGGCGTGCTAAAAATCAGGCTGTCACATCTATCAATAAAACCGCCATGACCGGGAATTACGTCTCCAGAGTCTTTGACCCCAGCAGTCCGCTTCATAAGCGACGCGCTCAGGTCACCGAGTTGTCCAAGAAGGCTCAGTAGTAACCCAATAAAAGCGGCATTCACCCAAGAAAGCATGCCTTCCAGAAGGATTACACCAAGCCCCAAGCCGATTAAAGTACCCACAATCAACCCACCGATCGTCCCTTCCACAGTTTTGCGAGGACTCACGGGGGTGCCGAGTTTATGTCTACCGAAGGTTCTACCGACGAGATACGCGCCAGTGTCGCTACACCAAACCGTACCGCATAACAAGAAGATTAGGTCTCTACCAACCGGTTCCGCGTTCCGCAGCAAAATCAGATGGTATCCTAATCCCCAACCGATTGTTAAAATACCGGTTAATTTCAACGTGACGGCAATCAACTCACCGTCAACTTTCGCTCTAAAGATACTTTCAGCAAACACATAGATGAACACGAAAGTAAAGAAACTAAACATTACTGCCGAAACAGGCAGAGACTTTGTCAAGAGAGGTAAGAGATATGCTAACAAGCAGAACACGCCCGTCAGGAATACTGTCATCACCGGATTCAATTTTTCAGTGAAGTGTTGCGCCAGACGACAATACTCAACTTGCATCATCAACATAGCACCTAATACAAGTAGCAGGTAGAGCCAATCTCCCCAATAGACGATGAGGAGGATTAGCGGCACCAGCACAACCACACTCAGGACTCTCCGCCAAAACACTTTTTTAAATTTCCTTGCGGTTAATCAGGTGGATCTGTTCTTTCCAAGGTTAGCCTAAAGGCATCTACTTCGCAGTGAGAACCATCATCAACATCACCTTATCAAACTGCAAAGTAATATAGAATGCCATTTAAGTTTCTAACAATTCCGCTTCTTTCGCCTCTGTCAATGCATCAATCTGGCTGATGTAGTTATCTGTGAGCTGCTGCACGGGATCTGCGCTCGCTTTTCCGCGTTTTTTGTCGCCACCGCGACCGCGACTTTTCCCACCGCCACCTGCATCGCCACCGTCGATTTTTTTGACGGCATCATTGGCATCACGGCGGATATTCCGAATTGCCACTTTACCCTCTTCGGCGAGTTTACGTACGACTTTTGTTAACTCTGTCCGTCGTTCTGTTGTGAGTTCGGGTACAAGGATTCGGATAACATTCCCGTCGTTGCTTGTTGAGAGCCCCAAATCGGAATGTGCGATTGCCTTCTCAATTTCTGTAATTAGCGTTTTATCCCAGGGTTGAATGACAAGCAGGCGCGGTTCCGGAGTCGTAATCGTACCGACTTGACTCAACGGACTTTTGGTGCCATAATAAGTGACAGTCACCTGATCTAAAAGAGCAGGCGTAGCACGTCCTGTTTGCACATGCGACAACTTCGCCGCGGTTACTTCAATTGTTTTCTTCATCCGGGATTCAGCCTGTTGAAGTACCTGTTGCATCTGATTTTTCCCTTTTTTAAATTTCCTTGCGGTTAAATCAAGTGGATTGTTACTTTGCGGGTTCCATTCTGTAGAGCCTGCTTCGCAGTGAGAACCATTCCATTACGGACTACGGTTGCTGTGTTAGAGAAAAGCATAAAAAACGTAGCTTGTAACGAAGTGGAAAGCGGGTCTACGGAGACGTTGCTAAAACCTGAAACATGGCTAACCGAACCGCAAAGTAATATAAAATTACGGTTAAATCAAGTGGATTGTTACTTTGCGGGTTCCATTCTGTAGAGCCTGCTTCGCAGTGAGAACCATTCCGTTGCGGACTACGGTTGCTGTGTTAGAGAAAAGCATAAAAAACGTAGCTTGTAACGAAGTGGAAAGCGGGTCTACGGAGACGTTGCTAAAACCTGAAACGTGGCTAACCGAACTGCAAAGTAATATAAAATTACTGTCCAAGAACATAAAGTACAAAACGTTTGACGACGATATTCTCACCCAATTGGGCGATAGCATCCTTTACAAGGGTTTCGATGGTTTTATCTGTATCGCGAATATATGGCTGTTGTAAGAGGCAGGTCTCTGAATAGAATTTAGAGATTCGCCCTTCAACGATCCGTTCAGCGATGTGTGGGGGTTTCCCTTCTTGTTCCGCTTGTGTTTTCAGAATCGCTTTTTCAGCCTCAAGGTCCTCAGCGGGTACATCTTCAGGCTTAACATATTTCGGTTTAGCGGCTGCCACTTGCATCGCGATTTCTTTTCCTAATTCTTGGAACTGCTCCGTCCGCGCGACGAAATCGGTTTCACAATTCAGTTCGACTAACGTGCCGACCCGACTACCGGGATGGATGTAAGAAATGATCAATCCCTCTTCTGCCACCCTGCTGCCTTTCAATTCAGAAGCCTTCAACCCTTGTTCCCGCAACTTCTGAATTGCTTGGTCAATGTTCCCATCCGTCTCGGTTAGTGCCTTTTTGCATTCCATAATCCCCGCGCCGGTGCGCGAACGGAGTTCACTAACCATCTTTGCTGTGATTGCCATCTATCCTCCTTTTATTTTACGCTTCAGCGGGAATAGCTGTTAGCCATCAGCCGTCAGTAAAAAGCCTTTCGGTGAAAAAGCCTTTCGGTGCGCCTAAAATCTCCTTGCTGACTGCTGACTGCTGACTGCTGACTGCCATTCTTCTGGTAAATATTTATGGCGCGGTTCCTTCTTCAAAAGGCAACCGCGCCCAAAAGTCTCTTATTGGGATTGCCGCCGCGGGGGTCTCCCTTTCCGTCGCTGACGGGGGGCGCGTGTTTGACGCTGTTCACTATCCCCAATAGCTTCGGGTTCCGCTGACAACTGCGCTTCTTCGAGAATTGCCGCGCTCTCTTCTTCGTGTCGTTCGGCTTCAAGCACAGCATCTACGGGGCGGACGACTTCGGGTTGCTCTGTCTCGTCTGTGACCTGTTCACCCTCTAACGCTTCACCACGTCCTTCAATGACCGCCTCAGCCAAAACGGAGCAGATGAGCCGGATCGAACGGATTGCGTCATCGTTTCCAGGGACCGGCAAATCAATCGGGTCAGGATCACAATTCGTATCAACAATAGCAATAATCGGGATGCCTAATTTATTTGCTTCCGCAATAGCCGTATGTTCCTTACGGGTATCGGTTACAACGACGACTTCAGGGAGCTTTTTCATCTCTCTAATGCCGCTGAGGTTATTACTGAGTTTGCCTTTCTCACGCCGTAGGCGCATTACCTCTTTCTTAGGCATCCTTTCAAGCACGCCATTCGTTTCGTCGGCATCCAATTTGTCTAAACGGTTGACACTCCGACGGATGGTCTGAAAATTCGTGAGCATACCGCCGAGCCAGCGATGGTTCACGTGATACATATCGCATCGAACAGCCTCACCTCGAACAGCCTCTTGGGATTGCCGTTTTGTGCCGACAAATAAGACCCCACCGCCCTTTGAAGCGGTGTCATGTACGAACTCTGCAGCGGTTTCAAGCATCCGTAACGTCTTTTGCAAATCGATGATATAAATCCCGTTCCGCTCCGCGAAGATATATTCCGCCATCTTCGGATTCCAGCGACGGGTTTGATGTCCAAAGTGAACTCCACATTCGAGAAGTTCTTTCATTGTAACTGCCAAAAAAAACCTCCTACGGTTTGCAGAAGATATACCACTTCTGCCGGGTTTTCGCGTCCACCTCCTTCATATCTGCATCAGACTCTCAGCTCGAGAGAACCCGCTGTGCAAATCGAGAGGTGTGTTGTATCCATTATCGAAGTTTAAACGCCTGATGAACACCTATTCATCAGAACAGGTATAAATATTCTACCACAGAAACGATTGTATTTCAAGTTTAAGTTAAGTTTATAACACACGTTTTAAATGGATGTCAAGGAAAATTGGGAGGGAGTCGGTTATCAGTTATCGGTTGTCAGTTATCGGTATCTGTGGTATAACTTAACGGGAGGAGAAAAAGGTGGAACATCTGATTAAACACATCGCTGCGCACTTCAAAACAGATGCCGATGCCCTAAAACTTGAACCGATTCAACACGGTACACGACAAAGACACAACGTCTGTGTTCTGAGATTCGATACCGAGAAGTACCTACTAAAACAACACGATATAACAGTCCCTGTCGTTGATGCGGGACACACGCCTTTGCAGATTGAAGCGGCTGTCCTTGCCCTGCTACATGACAACGGTTGCCAAGTTCCGCGACTTATCTGGCAATCAGAACACCACCATGCCCTCCTATTAGAGTGGTGCGGCGAGTTCACGCTCGACGCGCTTGCACAGCATAGCGAAAAGTCAGGAGGACATCTGAAGCCGCTCCTGCACACTATCCTCCGAGAATTGTGTAAGATTGAGATCTGTTTCACAACACACGCGGCACGGTTCGCGCCTTGTGTCTTCCGTTTTAATGCCCAGACAACGCTGCGGGACCTACTCGAGAGAGGCAAAAAAGTCGTCGGTTATCTTTCTCATCTTAGCGACACCCCGATGTCTGCTGCCCAAACGGAAGTGCTTACGGACGCGTGGAACGGACTCGCTGACCGCCTACAGAATGCACCGACGATACTCGGCAACCTGGACAACAACGCTCGAAATATCGTGATTCGGGACGCAGCCCCATTTTTCATCGACTTCGCGAGTATCGGTTGGAACTGGCAGGAGATGCGTCTCGTGCAGTTACTCAATAGTATTGGTGCCTTCCTTGTCTCGCCATCTGAAACGGGTAGTTTCGTTTCCCTTTTAGATAGGGAACTTGTCAATATCTATGCTGAGTGGGTAAGTACACACCGAGAAACCTGTCCACCCGCAGAGATCGCTGCACGTGTTGATAGCCATCACCTGTTGTTCTATCTCTCAGTTATTGACCAACTCTTGCGAGCTGTCGCGGTGCCTGAGGTGCCCGAAAATAGGATGCTCCTTGAGGCGTGGGGGGATGCACAGATGCGATTCCAAAGCGCACTCAGATACATTATTGACACTAATTTAAGCGATGACATTCACACAAACCAGATGCGAGAGATCATAGCCGGTTTTTCTACTTGAAATACTTAAATTTCGGGCAGTTACCTATCGGGGTTAGAAACCCCTCCTACAAGGGGCTGCGCAACGTTACCTATCGGGGTTAGAAATCCTTCCTACAACGGGGTGCACAAAGACGGTATCAGTTTTTGCCATCAGCATTCTGAAGAATTGTACCTTCAAGCGTTCGGAGAAACGCTTGAACCTCCGGTGTAGACGGTTTTTTCACATTAAACTCGGTCTGATATGATTTTAGTGCCGCATAAAGCGACACCAAATTAACTTGCCGCCGTTGCGTCGCTTCACGGACACGTTGAAAACTTCCAACAATCTGTTCCTCTGGAATGCCGTCAGGTCTCCGATCTTCTGACTTCAAGTGTTTTTCTATGCCGCTCAGCGCACGTTCCGCCATCCAATAACGTGCCCCCTCACGTCCACCGACGTGACGGTAAACCAAGCCAATCCCAATTAAGCCGACTGCTATGATCGCTAATAAAAAAATCAGAACTCTTCTATAGCAGCCACTTATTTTTTTTCTTATAGTCGCCATGTTTATATTTTTTTAACAAGACTTATGCACTTTTCCATGATAACGGACGTATGACTGCAGGCGGGGTTTTAAACCCCGCCTGCAGGGGCTGCGTAAGTCCTATTGAATTTGTATTTGATTCTGTTTTGTTTAACGAGGTGCGTTAAATTTTCCCCTCGCGTATCGTTAGTACTGCCTTCAATTTTTGATTCCCGATAAATTTTGTTCCGTGCGCGTCAAAGAATTCAAATTCACCCTCAAGGACTTCAAACACAGCGACATCAGCGACGGTTCCGATGTTCAAGTTACCGAGTTGCGTCTCGCGTTGGATAGCCTTCGCGGCACTGAGGGTCGCCTTGTCAATCACGTCTGCAAGCGATAAACCTAAGTGCATCAACTTCGATAACGTTGTCGGTAGATCGTAGACGGGACCGTTGATATTTCCGGTGTGTAGATCGGTGCTAATAACATCGGAGATAAAACCTTGCTCCATCGCGCGTTGCGCGATTTCATAATGAAAACTTCCAGCACCGTGACCGACATCAAAAATAATGCCATCCTCGCGTGCCTTCCATGCCTCAGGGATCACTCTACCCTTTTCGTCAACGATATTATCACCGTTCCCTTGAAAACAGTGCGTAATCACATCGCCGGGACGTAGTAATCCCAATATATCGGGAAGCGGCACTCCGGCACCGATATGGCACATGACGGACGTACCTGCGCGTTCAGCGGCTTCAATGGCACATCTCAGTGGCTCAACACCGTTATCGCCAACCTGTCCTTTGCCTTGACGCACTTTGACCCCGACGGTGATGTCGCGATGCTGTTGTAACGTCTCTGCGACGCGCCCTGGGTCCGCGTAAGCCATATCAAACATTTCACCTACCGGTCCGTAGACGAGTCCAATGCCGGAGATATGGATATAGGTGAGGATATTTGTCTGTGCGGGTTCGGCGATGAATTCTCGGAACCCCGGGAATGTCACCCAACTCGGGCTCCCAGCATCCACAACAGTAGTTGTTCCAGCCGTTGGGCAGACAGCATCGGGTCTGATACCCCATGTCGTTACGCCATAATAGACGTGTGTGTGAATATCGACAAGTCCGGGTGTTACATATTTATCCTTGACAGAAACGGTCTGCGTTGCTGTATTTTCGGGAATGTCTGATTGAATCGCTGCGATGACACCGTCGGCAATTGCCACATCACGCACGGCGTTCAAACCTTGGGCAGCATCAATAACAGTGCCGCCTTTCAGTAGGATGTCATACTTCATTTTAGTTATCAGTTTTCAGTTATCAGTTTTCAGTTACAAGATGTTTTTGACGGTATTAATATCCTCTTTAATCAATGACTGACAATTGACGACCAGGCATCCATAAGGTTGAGCCCCAGAGATCATCCACAGTAAAGTTAGACACCCCGTTTATCACCCCAGATGTCCACATGTACACGTGGCGAATAACGATATCCGTTCTCTTTGCAGAGGTTGACCAACCATTCCTGTTTCTGTTGTAGCACAGCAGGCGTTGTTCCCTGCGGCATCAACAGAATCGTTTCGGCGGGAATACCGATTTCTTTTTCTAAGATTTGGATCTCAGCCAAATCTTCAGGCGTATCCACAACAAACTTCACTTGGCACGGATACATATCTAAAAACTTGCGAATGACATCCGGTTGGATACGTTCGCGTTCATGGCGTTTAAAAAAGCGGTTGTCCGTCGGTGGATTGGAATTGCGTAATTTGGGACTCATCGAGATGAGATGCGCTGCGACCTCTACAAAAAGTGTAGCGTTCGTTTCAATCGTGATGTGATGTCCACGTTTATCGAGTTCATGACAGAGTTCCATCAACGCCTCGGGCTGAATAAAAGGTTCGCCACCGGTAATAACGACGTGTTTACACTTGTATTGTGTGATCGCGGCAACGCTTTCATCAACGGTAATATCCCGGTCTTCAGGTTCCCAAGATGTGTAAGGTGTATCACACCAAACACATCTCAGATTGCAATAACTCGTTCGGAAAAAAACAGAGGGGACACCGATGAGCTGCCCTTCACCCTGAATTGTATGGAAGAGTTCGCTGAATTTCATTTTTTTTAAGTATGAACTTCTGCTCGGTTTTGTTTCCCTTTCCCAGTAACAGGTGGGAACCCCTGTCCAAAACCGATTTTCGATTCAACAGGCTACCATGGGTTCAGTCAAAATAGATGTGATGCGTATGCGGGCGTGCTTGTGGCGAAGGGTTACGCCTCAATGAGTTCAATTTGAACATTATCGGGTCCCTTGAAGAATGCCATCATGAGCCCTTGCGGTTTCAGGTCTTCAAGTTCTGCGCCTTTCGCTTGGAGTTTTGCGACTTCCGCATCGAGATCTTCTACAGTGAAAGCGAGTTGATAGACCCCCCAGCGTGGATTACCACTGGTGTCCTCGACTTCCATAGCACCTAACTTCGGTGAGAGGAAAATCCGTTCCCCACCGATATCCATACGGACGATTTTTAAGCCACGGACTTCAACGGTTTCGTCAACTTTTCCATCAAACATCTCTTCGTAATAGCGAACTGCGCCTTCGAGATCTTCGCAGCGGAGATGCACGTGGTGAAATGTAAATGCCATTATTAAAATTTCCTTTCTTTGAAAAAAGCGCGCTACACAAACGCGCATAGCAAAAGATGATACGAGATACAAAATTATGACATAATCCTTTGATTGTGTCAAATTGTTTTTTCGACTCCAATTGAATATCCTTTGCCAAAAAGTACCGAGTGCGATGAGACAATTATTGCACAGGCTATACGAATATTGTGCCTCATCTGCAATTTCTGCATTCCAACAACATGTAGCGGATTATGGACAGACCTCTATCCGTTTAGTGTATCTGTTTTTTTATAAGCAGATGCGTGCTGAACCGCTTTCGATAAACCGAGTAGATACTTGTGTTCGGACAATCAACCGTGCGAAATATTCTCGAAATTTTAAGCGGATAACATAAACGCTTCACTCATTTGAGGAATTGGCACGAAACTTGCTCACAATCATTGTGATTTCATTTTTTTTTGAAGAAGCATTATGACAGTGAGTTTAACTTCTCGATAGATGTTTAGTACCATTGTACCAGATTTCCGTAAACAAATACCTAAAATAAACGTTAAAGTGTTGTATACACCCAGAAAAGTCAGTTAACATCTCAACTATTTTGGTATACAAAATAAGGAGGAATTATGGCAACTCAAATCCGCAAGGAAAATAACGTCACGATTTTGGAACCGAGTGGAAGAATAGTGGGACACGCCGTATCCGAGTTACGGCAAACAATCCTGCCAGACATAGAAGCATCTGAGACACCACGCATTCTCATCAATTTGGAGAACGTTAATATGATGGACAGCGGAGGACTTGGTGTGCTTATGGAGGCACGTACCATCGCTTCACGCAAGGACGGTCGTATTGGTGTCATCAACGTTGGCAAACACATTAAAAATTTGATTGTTCTCAGTCGAATCGTTAGCCTCTTTGAACATTACGACAGCGAAGAGGAGGCGATTTCCGCACTATCCACCTAAAACCTAAGGTCTTGTAGCATCTCAGATGGGGTGGTATCACCATCCCATTGGTTCTCATTCTGAAAACGAAATAAAAAACGAACTTTTTCTGATCCGATCGGACTAAGATAACGAATACTTCAATATAAATATTTAAATCGCGTAAAGTTAAAAGACAAGTAAATAAACAATTAAAAGTTCCTGTAAAATAAACAAGGAGTAAATCATGATTACCAAAATTCGCCAACAAGACGGCATCGCAATCGTGGAACCCAATGGCAAAATAATGGGACCTGCAGCATCGGAATTATGGGACGCGATCTCGCCGCAGATAGCGGCTTCCGATACACCCCGCATCCTCATCAATTTCGAGAACGTCAATAGAGTCGACAGTTCAGGGCTCGGGGCCCTCATGATCGCCCGTGCCGCTGTAGCACGCAAGAAAGGTCGTGTTGGGGTCATCAATGTCAGCAAACACATCAACAACCTGATTGTTCTGAGCCGACTCGCGAGCCTCTTTGAAAGATTCGACAGCGAGGCTGCCGCAGTTTCTGCGTTAGCAGCCTAAAACTTAAAATTCTGGACATTTCATAAGGGAGTGGTTTTACCGCTCCCTTTTTTGTTTTGCCCACATCCGTAGTTATTCGCTTATGTAGGAAGCTCCTACATTTTCTGGAGTCCAAACTGCTTTTCTACCCAATTAGGACTTACGCAGCGTCCTTTGCTGGGCGGGGTTTAAAACCTTGAAAAAATACCCAAGCAAAAACCCAGCGGCGTGCGGATCGTAGATCTTCATCAGCAAATTGCGTAAGTCCTACCAATTTATTTTCGGATTTTACTATAACATACGAATTTCCTTTCTTTATTTTTGGATTTTACGTGTAATCCTTCAAATCGCGATCTATCAGAAAAAACGCTAATTTTGGGTTGGCTATGCCAATAAACCGTATTTTTTTCGATTTTTCTAAAAATTTTGCACCCTTTTTGCTAACGAAGCGCGTCATTAACAATTGAAAGCCTCGCTAATCGGCAAATAAACTGGAACAAAAACAGATGTCCGTAGCATTTGTCGGACAAAAGAGTGGGTGAATTAAATGGCGAGACTTGACGCAACACGTGGATATGTATAAGATACTCTCTAAAAAAACGAACTTTTTTCGATCGTATCTGACTAAACTATCAAATACCTAAAGTCAACCTTCAAATAGTGTGACAATTGACAACGCGAATGTTCTCTAAAATAAAAAGGGAGTAACTCATGACTACTAAAATTCGTCAGCAAAACGGCATCACAATTTTGGAACCCAACGGAAAACTCATCGGACCCTCCGTATCAGCATTACGGGCAGCACTTTCGCCGGAATTAGAAATATCCGATTCACCGCGTATCCTCATTAATTTCAAGAACGTCAATAAAATCGACAGTGAAGGACTCGGGGCTTTGATGGGTGTCCGTGCCGTTACAGCACGCAAGAAAGGTCGTATCGGAGTCGTCAATGTTGGGAAACAGATCAAAAATCTGATTGTTCTCAGCCGACTGGTGCGTGTCTTTGAACATTACGACAGCGAGGACGCTGCGGTTTCCGCACTGTCCGTCTAAAAATCCAAAATTCTATAGTATCTCAACCGGGGGTGGTTTACCACCCCCACTTTTTTTCTCAGCGTTCGTTCAATAAAAATCGTGACCACAGTGCTTCGCAGTGAGAATCCTACAGCAATTAGTCGTCAGCCATCGGTAGTCAGCGGTCAGTAAAAATCGCGACCACAGGTCGCTCCTACTGCTTCGTCAAATTTGAACTTGTGTGTAGGTTTGTAGTAGTGCGATTCACCGCACTTCCCAAACGGGCAATAAATTGCCCTACTACGAACCGGATCACCCTCAATGTGAAACTTGATAAAGTACTATCGGTTGACAAACGGTTCCATCGCTGGTATTATACCCTAAACCCTCCACGACAACATAGGGGCACAACATGCTACTGGAAAAATGGACGACGCTCCGAACTGAACATATCCACTTACTTGCGGAAGAACTCGCGAAGCAGGAGATGCCTGTTATCGCGCAGCTTGAGCCGATAGCCGATTGTGAAGAGTTGATCGCCTTTTCGGAAGCGAATCCGACACCGATCGAATTCGCGTCCCAACATCCGGCATGGCGGTTGGAATCCGTCGCGGCGCGCGTTGTTGAGGCGGTTGCAGTCGCTGCACACGAACGGCTTACCGAGTTCGGATACCGAGAGCTTACGCGTATTCTGTTAGAACACGCCGCATATCTCTACGTCTATTCCGATGGCGAACCCCGTCCGAGACTCGAAGCTGGGAGTGCTTTGGCGTTGGTGGGTTGTGTTTGCGTGTCACTCCCACAATCCGAACTCTGGCGATTGGCTGGATTGGGAAGGGTTTCCGCAGCGCTTGCGGAGGTTACGCCCGCGCCGACAGATTCATATCTTACCCTACCGATTGATGTTGCCTTCTCGCTTGCAAACGAACAAAATCTACCAATTCTGGCATCTGCGATTGACACCTATAACACCGTGCTCAAACGGAATTTCACGCTGAAAAACCGTTTTGATTTTCCGCTCAGCGATAGCGATTTTTTGGGTGCACTCAACTTGGATTTTCCGGGGATGGAAGCCGTGAAATCTGCTGTACTGTCAGACGATCTATCCGGCGCGAAATCAGCGTATACTACCTTCCGCCATCAGTTTCTAAAGGATTTTGTGGGTGAGATTCGTAACCCCGATGCTGTTCTATTAGAACGGTCCGATACCTATGCCACCGCTAAAACCTATCTGGAGTGTCTGCTTCGGTTATCTATCCATCCGACCCCGGCTATCAAGGCAACCACAGAAATCGGCATCGCAACGCAACTATTCCCCGAATTCAGGGGGAGTGAGCAACTGGGTATGCTGGCACTGCGCCGCTATAACTGGATAACGGATGCTTTTTTCCATACTGACGGGTTTCATAAAGATCGGACACTCCGCGCCCAAGTTGAAGCAATCACCGATTTCACAAGATTTTTATCTGTTTACAGAGAAACAGCAGTGCATGCCTACTCCGTTGAAGAAATTCAGACCTTACTTGAAAAGTCGGTGGCGACATGTATTCATTTGAGTCAACCCGATGGTTCGTTTCCTCCGCTCGGTTCGCTTCCTGCTCCGAACTTCGACATCGTTGAACTTTGCAATATCGCTGATAGCAGTTTCGAGTGTCCCGATACCACTTCACACGCGCTCCCTGAGACCGGCTGCCATGTTATGAGGGATTGTTGGGAAGCAGATGCACAATACCTATTTTTCGATGCGCGTCCATCGGAGAAACCCAGTGGCTTGGGTACATCCAATCTCGCCTTATACGCACACGGACGACAACTGACGACAGGATCCGTGCGCGTGCTTGATGTCCCACCTCTCGAATTCGATCCTCTTGATGTGCGGTGGATGACAACCCCGACATTCGATTTTGTCGAAAAATGGGATAAAGCCGTTGATGTCCAGCACAAACGCGCGGGCTTTTATCTTAACGGCGAATACTTCATCTTACACGACCTTATCCTCAGTGTGGCAGCGCAGACGCTCGAACAGACTTTCCATCTCGGTGGCGGTATAGACGTTCGTATCAACGCTGATACTGGATACGCATGGACACAGGCGGCACGTCGTAGCAATCTCTTTATCGGTGCGACCGGAACGACAGACCTCACAGTTGCATTAGATGCGGACAACGTCATCTATCGGAGCCATAAGGCATCGCCAGCGGTATTGAACACGCTTCTTTTCCCGATGAGACCTGGTATCAAAGCGCATCCGGCTCTTTCCACTATCCCAGTACATGCGGACGCAGATGTCTTGGCAACAGGGTTCACACTCGAATTGCCGAACACAACAGACACGTTCCTAATCTCGGACGACGGTTTAGCGGAGATGTCGACTAGAGATATTACATTCGTCGGCGAATATCTCTTTTTTCGGAGAGAGGCATCGGGCGGTGTTCGATTCATTATGCTGAACGGACGGTTCCTGCAAGTGGGTCCGCAAGTCCTTGCGGATTTGGATGAACCCCGCGAAAGTTATGTGGATATGTGAAAAAATAGGCAGGCACAACGGTTCTATCCAATATGTCTTAAGGCGCGAGGAGATGTGATTCTGTCAAGTATTCTTGTGGTATTGAGCGTTCCCTCGGCAGATAGATTGCAACGGGAATACCAATGCCGTGCAGATATTTGCACATCAGAGGACCTACATGTTTCCAGTCTAATCCGCCTAACTCGCACCCCAATGCCGGCATCGCTAAAGATTGAATGCCTTGCTCTTTGAAGTTCCGTTGCACCCAGTCCAACCCACCTTCAATGTCCTCTAAACGTGAGTTTTCTCTCCATTTCCGCTTTGTTGCAAAAAGCAGAAACCACTTTACAGCATTAGGTGTAGCAAGATCAGCACCAAAATCTGCTAATTCTTCATCTACGGAACCTTCGCGTTTATAGAGGTACGGTTTTGTTGCAGTGATACGCCTTGACCGGCAGGCATCCTGATATGCCACATAAACATCAGGAAATTTTTGCTTGGTACGCAATGCTAACCCTTTACCCATGACGCTTTGGAGATTGACTGGAATTGCCAATGTCTGCAGTCTCGAGAAAAATAGGTCGCCATCAACAAGCGAAAGATTATCTCCAATCCGCTTTCGGCTGCGGGGCAGGATAGACATGTAGGTTACCTCTGTTCTCAAGACGAAACCAAAAGTGTATGAACAATCTCTGGACGCGATTTTCCGGTTAATCCTCAATGACCGCTAAGTCCTGCATGCGTTCAAGTGCGAAGACGCGGGTGTCCTGCCGTAACTCACAGAACCCCTCAACACACAACGTCTCGCCGGACTCCCGGCTATTTGGGATATTTAGAAGTCGTTCTGGGACCACCACGCGCGTCATCCATCTTTTATCGCTCGGCTTTTTATAGTCGAACTGGATTTTCTGATTGTTGTCAATAGCAGACTGGATTTCGGAAAACGGTTCCGCGAATTCCGATTGTGAGGCATTTGGCGTAAAATTACCGAAAATATTAGGATCCCTGTACATACCCCTATAACACTCTGCACAGATCAATGTAAGGTTATTCAACTCGTTCGTTCCACCTTCAAATATCGGAATATCGTGCAGTAGATAGACATCCGTCTCCTCGTCACAATGTGAGCAGACCGAACCGTTTTGCCGGATGATTTCTTGTTTCCGCTCTTCCCAATCCGGGGGCCAACTCGGTAGATGGTCATAGAGTGCGGTTAAAAGGGATCTTACCTTCGCGAGTTTAGCACGTAAATCTTTAATCTCAGCTTCGGAGATAATGTCTTGTTGCGCGACCTCAGTTGGCGCAAAGAGGGACAGTATGAGTTGTGGTTTCTGCCGTTGCAGTACAGTTTCAATCTCACGTTTCCGCATTTGCAACATGATGATACACGAATAGTGAAGGTAGTCCCCGTTGGTAAGTGCTATATCGTATTCGTAATCAGTCTGTATCTTACACACGGTACAATACGGCATTTTCTACTCCGTTTCCTCCGTAGAAGTGAGATAATTCTGAAATTCATCTCTGACATCTTGCCGGAAGCATGCTTGTTCCAAGCCAGTTTAGATAAGGATACCATCTGAAGCTTTGATTGTCAAGCGGTTTTGCAGGGGGCATTCGGTTATTACAACGCGTCTCCATAGGTGTCAATTTAGTGTATAGGTTCCGTAGGTGTTTTGCTTGGAGTGTTTCTGCGGACTTCCCCTAGCCCCTAGGTTGAACGGTATTGAAAATCAAAGATCGGTGTCCAAAAATACATCAAACTTAACATACCAGCATATACACACCGCAACCCAGTGAAACCCAACGCTCTTTATGGGAGACGCTGAAAATGTGTCGGCTATAAAAAATAAATTTGCATTCCTACGTTATATATATTATTATATATAATGTAAACTCGAATTAAGACTAAAAACATTCAAAGTGTAAAAACTGACCACTCTTAGGCTTTTTTGACGGTTTCCAATGGCTGACCACTAAACCAAATGTTACACTTTTCGCCAAATTATTTTTTTTTCCCAACGGAGATCAATAACAAAATTGTCTCTGAACCCTTACAACTACTGGGATTATCCCGATAACCTATCCATACCCAATGTTACACTGGTGTAACATTTTTAAGACTTGCGCACTTCCTCTTAAAGTCCCCTATCCCTTGATAAAAGGGATATCTTAAAGTCGCCCTGATAAGGGGGATTTAGGGGGTTTCTGTAGGAGCGAGCTGTGCTCGCGATTGAGATCACGCACAATCGGATCGAGGTTAAAGACAGAGGTTTCTGTAGGAGCGAGTGTTTTTGCTTGGGGGTTTCTTGTCGCTCGCGATATTTTGAAAAAACGTTAACATCTGTAAACGAAAATCGAAATCGGAACCGAAAACTATAGTAAAACCTGAAAATAAATAGACACATTCGTAGCATAAACTTTTAGTTTCCTTGTTTTTGTCCAATGAAAGTGTAATGTCATTTGTGTATGAAAGGTGTGTGAATGTAGAAAAGATGTGCCATTGAGCCGCTAAAAAGGTTATCATAGGTGTATAACTAACCTAACCTTTTTGGAGGGTCTCAATGGCAAAAAGAAGTATAGCAAGAAAACGGAAAAAGCGCAATCGGAAAAAATGGGTTGTTTCCTCTCAGGCACCGTTGTGTGCGGTGGGTAAAGTGTTGCGAGAGAAATCGGTGTTTCAGGAACTTCACAAGGGCGTCAATATTCCGCAGAAGACGGTGATGTATCGTCCGACAGACAAGTTGGTCTTTGTGGTGTTAGGGATGCTCTCGGGGGCAGAGAATGTCTCTGAGATCAATACGAAGGTGCGTCCGGATCGTGCGTTATTAGAGGCGTT
>PYJC01000005.1 GCA_003635255.1 Candidatus Poribacteria bacterium
CATAAACAGTCGCTGAGACGCATTATCGAGTCAAACGTTCACAACCCGTTTGATGTTGATGATGTCTATCAAGAGACAATGTTTGCGATTCTCAAACATTTTCGTAAGGGCAGGCCGGTGGAACATCCAAAAGCATGGATGACAAAAATCGCCAAAAACCAGTGTATCGCTTTTCATCGCCAACAACAACGAGACAGAGATATTGACTTAGCACCTTTTATCAACCCTGCTGCGTTTGGTGGCGGTGTGAGTATCGCCGATGAAC
Source organism: Candidatus Poribacteria bacterium (assembly GCA_003635255.1). Lineage (GTDB taxonomy): Bacteria > Poribacteria > WGA-4E > WGA-4E > WGA-3G > WGA-3G. Next base: position 266 of record PYJC01000005.1, read on the forward strand.
AGCATCAGGCAGTCATCGTTCAAGAGATTCTCAATGTAATTGCGCAGATGAAACCCATTTATAGAAATGTGGGAAAATTGCATATCATGGAATGCACTACCCCTGAGATTTCGGAGTTGTTAGGAATTCCGGAAGGGACGGTGACATCCCGTCTTCGGAAGTTTCGGGAGTTGATACGGGAGTATCTGGAGATGGACGCGCCACCGCCAGAACAAGAGGGAACGTAACCGCGGTTTCTGCACATTAAACACTTTTTCAGGACCCGTAGGACGTGGGAAACACTCAAGCAAAACCCTCCGATTCCTGACACTCGGAGAAAGAGGAAATCCATTTTTCTGAAAAAATCACTTTTCCATCCGAAAGTGACGGTTTTGCCTGAGTTACGCGTCTTATATTATATAATAAAGGGACACTCCAAAATGCATTGTGGAGATGAAGTTCATTTATAGCTTATAGCTAAGTCGTAATTGTGATTTTCTCACAGATTAACGGATAACGCAAACAATGAACCGATGACTTGATTTGAACAGGATCAATATACCTCGATTAATGATTAAGGGTTATTTATGAATCAAATCAAAAAAATATTCGTGGCCGTTCTCGCAATCTTGAGACTCTTAGTTGTTATGTTCAGCCAAACGCGGAATGCCCCTCCAATCAAGTGCAAGTCTCTGCGAGTCTGTTCAGATGCGCAGTGAAACGTTCGGGGTTGAAAAAGAAGGTGAGGATCCCTACCTATTATCCTATTCAATTAAGAGTTTATCTTGATATAGTGCCTTTGCATTATTAACACTATGCTATACGCTCTACTAATGTATAGAAACCAATTGTTTTATTTTTATATTATGAAGGAGGAAAATGAAAACCCTTTTCAATACGAAAAGCATTGTAGGTCGAGTCGTAATTGTCTTACTTCTGACCGGCGGTTTAGTTTTTGCGGGCACGTTTGCCGTGAATACGTTTGTTCCCACATCAGCAGTTGCATCGAGTTGTTGTGGCAGTGCAGAGCAAGATATTGCCTCGGATAGCGCATCAAGTGAATCGAAGGAATGTTGCACAGTAAAGGCGAGCATTATGAGCTCTTCTTCAGATTGTTCCTGTGGGTATTCCAACTGTCATAAGAGGCCATGCAGCTGTCAAAATTCAAGCAAAACTTGTGGCTGTACTGGAACTAATTGTACCTGTCCTACAATATGTGGTAGCGCAAGTTATAGTTGCAGTATTGGTCCTAGTGGTAGATGTACATCTAATTGAACGCTACCCACATTATGCTCTATGAAAATTGGGTAGATCAATTTAACATGTTACCTATGAATGTGAGTTCGATAAAAAATTAAGGGTGAATCTCCGAGCATTTGGGAAGCCAAAGATTTGCCGGTGTCTGTTAACTCCTAAAATTTTATTCTCAACTTACGTTATGTGCATTTATCTATAAGGAGAAAAAATGAAAGTTCTTTTTAATTCAAAAAGTATTGTGGGACGCGTGCTAATCGTCTCACTTCTTGCTGGTGGATTAGTCTTCACTGGTACGACTGCTGTAAATATGTTTGTGCCTACGCCAACAGAGGCTTCAAATTGCTGCGATAGTGGAGAGCAAGATGCTGTCTCGGATGACACATCTAGTAAATCAAACGGATGTTGTGCAGTAAAGGCGAGTATTATTAGCTCTTCTTCTAGCTCTTCTTCAGGGTGTAGTTGTGGACATGCCAACTGTCCCGGCGGTTCATGCAGTTGTGGTGGTAATTCTAGACCGTGCTCCGGTTGCAAGAACTGTGCTTGCCCTAGTATATGTAAAAAGGCAACAGGGCAAGGTTGCAAACTCGACGCTGCTGGTAACTGTAAGAGGAACCCCGCGAGTGAATGAGTTGTTAATATCAATTCTTTTACATCCCTGATCCATTCGCTGTATACGTTGGTGAACTAGTAGTCTGTCAAGTTTGAATTTTAGTGTTTTCTTAGATTTTTCAGAAAAGGTTTGACGTTTGGAGGTGTTTGGTTTACTCTGTCATAAATAGACTCTGGAGATGAGCCACTCATGAAGAAGAAACATATCGTCAAACTGGCTGAAACCAATTGTGACACTTTGAAGCTTATCAGCGAAAAGGGAAACATGTTGCTGCGTTGCAGCAACGCGCCAATATCTTGTTGAAAGCGGACGTGGCGGGCGAGGATTGGACAGATGCAGTATCCAAACCGTCTATAATATGCGAAAGCGTTTTGCTGAAAGAAGTTTTGCTGAAAGAAGTTTTGCTGAAAGAAGTTTTGCTGCCGCTTTGCAACGGCCAGATTCAAACTTGACAGACTACTAAATCCTCGAGTCTACCTAAATTCTGATAATTTAACCTAAAGAATTCTATCAAAAGGATTTTTTAATGATATGTTGGAGAAAAATTTTTCTTTTAATTACCCTCAGGAGGAAACTCTCTATTTACCACCTCAAGCTATCGCCCGATTTGGAAAAAGCCGTGTCACTAACACTCAGATTTCGCCGGATGGAAATGTGATTGCAGTCGCGTCTCGTATTGGAGTGTGGCTCTATGATGTCCACACATACCGCTTTTTATCCTTAATTGGTATTAATGAAACGGGTATTCTTTCAAAAATTGCCTTCTCACCCGACAGCAGACGAATCGCAACAGCGGATTGGGATGGCATTACAAAACTGTGGGATATCGAAACGGGGGCAAACCTATCTACCTTTATACACACGGATTATGTCACTTCGGTCACATTCTCTAGTAATGGCAAGTACTTAGCCACAGGCAGTCGGGATGGAAGTGCTAAACTTTGGGATGTTAATGCTGAGACAGAACTTTTGACCATCAAGCACGAAGATTACGTGATAAAGGTACTTTTCTCACCAGATAATCAACATATAGTGACTGGAAGTTGGGATGGAACTGCAGCCTTATGGAACTTTCCCGATCAAAAACATCTTACTACCTTTTTTCATGAAAGGCAGAAGAAGTCTGTCACGTTTTCCTCTGGAAACACTGAAACTTTCAATGAAGGCGGTATTAAGGATATCGCCTTCTCTCCGGACGGAAGATATTTTGCAACGAGAGGCAAACATCCGGACAGAAGTACAAGGCTGTGGAAAGTTAAAACCGGTAAACAGATTTGGGCAATTTTCTATGAAACATTAGTGCCAACACTTGTCTTTTCACCGGATGGGAAACATATTGCGACTGCAAACCAGGAAGGACACATAAACTTGTGGGATGTTGAAACTGGAAAATCTTGCTTGACCGTCGCCCATAACAAACCAGTTAATTCACTTGTATTTTCAGTAGATGGTTCCTTCCTTTTAACAGGCAGCGCGGATGGCATCGTCAACGTATGGTGTGTTAAAAGTGGCAAAAATATAGCATCCTTAACAGAACTCGGATTCGTAAGCACTTTTCAGTATTTGCCTAATGGTGACTTTCTAATCGAGACAGACGCTTCCGTTGAAATTTGGTCAATTCACGAACAATGTATGGCTACTTTACCACATCCTATGGATAATTGGGGTTGGCATCATGTTAATTTTTCGCCGGAGGGGCACGTTCTTGCTGGCATGGATCAGAACAGTACAATCACATTATGGGATGTAGGAACCGGCGAACCTCTCAGGACGCTCAAGAGATTCCATGGACGTCAGATGGAACTGGCTTTCTCGGATGAAGGGGGTTGTGTCGGTCTCACTGCTACAGAGAATACAGTCACCTTGTGGGATGCGGAAAGAATAATAAACTTCACACTCGGACATGATGTTACAGCTGCCACGGTATCCTCAAATGGTAGATTCGTAGCTACTGGTAGTAGAGACGGAAATATCAAACTATGGCAGGTCGAAACGCAGCAATGTGCTCAGACGTTATCTGGTCATATAGCGCAAATTAATGCCATCACGTTTTCGCCTGATGGAACTCTGTTAATAAGTGGAGGAGGCGACAATTGGGAAACACAAAAAGGTGAAGATGGGACTGTGTACTTTTTTCTTTCTAGTGATGGCGTAGTTGACACAAGTGCCAAAGTCTGGGAAGTTGCTACAGGGAAAAATATTGCCACACTTGAAAGTTCTTGGATGGTCAGAGGGATCGCGTTTTCACCCGATGGAAAGTGCCTCGCGACAGGTACAACCAAGACTGTTACCTTGTGGTGTCCAAAGACGTGGCAACCCCTTGCTACGCTTGATACGGTAATATTTGAATCCTTTACGTTTTCACCCGACGGCAGCCGACTCGTTATCGGCGGAACGTGGCCAGAGCAGCGGATTCAGGTCTGGGATGTAGAAACTCGGGAACTTATCGTTGAATTTTCAGGGCATAAAAGCGATGTTGAATCCCTTGCTTTCTCACCGGACAGTCGTCTGCTTGCGAGCGGTGGATTTGATGGCGTTATCTATTTGTGGGACATGACCCCTTACCTTTAGTATACCCAACATGATACCTAACCACCTCGGTTCATATCGCTACAATATAAAACAAGCACACTGCAACTTGTTAATGTTAGCGGTAATTTTGTCATCTGCGCTCCTGAAACTACGTCATTTAGGGCACACCTCCCTCGGATCTATAGATGAATGTTGCCATGCGCTTGTCGCAAAGAATCTGATTAAGCATCCGCTCACACCAACCCTGATTGATGCCCCCTATCTACCAACCTTTGCCTTTGAGTGGGGTGCTAACCATGTCTGGTTGCACAAGCCAATCCTTGGATTGTGGCAGATCGCAGGATCCTATTGGTTGTTTGGGGTTAGCACTTGGGCGTTACGGTTACCATCGTTGCTTCTCAGTACTGCAGCAGTATGGCTGGCGTATCTCATCGGTAAAGAACTTCTGAGCCAGCAAGCCGGTCTTATCGCGGCTACGATTCAGGCATTCTCTCCGTTTTTGATGCGGTTAATACATGGATATCAGTTTAGCGATGCTATTGATATTTCACTCCTGTTTTGGACAGAGTTTTCGATCTATTTTCTCGCGCGGGCATTGCGTACAGGAAAATGGGGGGATGTCGGTCTGGCAGGGTTTGGACAAGGGTGTGCCTTCCTCAGCAAATCGTATCTCGCCCTGATTGTGACAGGCTTAGTTGTAACAGCGTGGGTGGCACCTGCCCTTGGAATTGGAAAGCGCGCCGATACACGCATTCGCGGTCGGTACGTCCTTGGATTAATAGGTATGTTTCTGCTAACAGCATTGCCGTGGACCCTTTGGACAGCGATACGGTTCCCTACTGAATTTCAGCACGAACATCTCTATACATGGCTTCACCTGACAACAAGCATTGAAACATGGGGTGCCCCGTGGCACAAAGTCATCTCTGTTTACACTCCGATGCTCTATGGTGTTTTTTGTGTTCCAGTAGGAATAGCAGTACTGGTGCTACTTTGGAAGTTGTTTTCTGAGGAGAACATCGGGCTGACACTCATTTACGCGTGGGGCTTCGGAGTGCTAATCCCACACCTTTTGGCAGTAACGAAAACCCCTTCGGCAACACTTATTGGCATGCCCGCCTTTTTACTCCTCTTTGGCGAAACCATGAATAGATGCATGTCATGGATGTGGAACCGGAAGCAGGTATATTTTCAGATGGCTACGGTTATTCTGTCCGTAGTCCTAATTGCCCTCGGCAGCAAAACCATATTTGACGCGTGGCAGGTAACATCACAGAATAGAAGTACGCGAACATTAGCGGAGATTGCGACTTATGCCGAGACGCAGCTGCCTCAAAACGCCGTTCTTCTTGTAGAGCTTGATGCCAAACTCCGAAACGCAGATGACCATTTGCGGCTTATGTTTCTTATGTCCAAAACAGCACATCCCTTTACCAGCAGTAACCCTGACGCTTGGAAAGAAAAAGCAGCACAAGTACGTAAGGCAGGTGGAATTCCATATCTCGTATCATTCCGAGAATGGTCCCTACCGGTCATGTTTACCAGCGTAATTGATAAACGAACCATCTATTCCCATGAAACTCCATGATGCAATTACCTCGGGTGTCAATCACATTTTTCAGAATAGACTCCGCGCCGGGTTGTCTATCCTCGGCATCCTCATTGGTATTGCGAGCGTCTTATGCATGATGGCAATTGGCGACGGTGCGAACCAGCTCATCGCAGACGATCTTGAAAGAATGGGGGGACCGAACCAATTTCAATTTACAATTCGCTATCGGATAAATCGCTATGGCAGATGGCTGTGGACAAAAGAACGTTACAACCTTGGCGATGCACTTGCGATTGAAGAACAGTGTCCAAAAGTCCACTTCGTGTTACCGAAAAATGAGAGATGGAACCTCCTCTTCATAAGTCCCGAAGGGAATCAAGCACGTTCAATTCTCGAAGGTGTGACAGAACAATACGCTGATGGCATGCAATGGAAAGTGCAGTCTGGCAGATTCCTCTCTGAAAACGATATTGCCACTGCAACACAGGTTTGTGTCTTGGGAGCACAGGTAGCTATTGATCTGTTTGGGGAAGATCCACCACTCGGACAAGAAATAAAAATACGGTATTATTGGCGGAATGCAGTACGGTGTCGTGTCATCGGAGTGATGGCACCGCGTGGACGGACACTTCGTACCGGTTGGTCGCTTGATGATGTCGTCTGCATCCCATTAACTACCTACCAACAACGAATTTCAGGCGATGACTATATTGAGAGGCTTACAGTATTCACCGAAGACGAAGCAAATATGGCACGCGTCATAGAAATAGCGCGCAATATAATTCGCAAAAGGCACCGCAATATGGATGATTTTATCAAACGTTTCGGTTCTAAGACCCAATGCTTTAGCTTTGGGATACAGAACCGCCCTATTGAATTAGACCAAACGCCCATTACTGAAAAAGGCTTGACTTTTAATCTAAAATGTTGTATAATGACTATAGTCATTGATTGAGACGTGTTAACTTCGGCAACCTTGCCGTTGGTCTCAATCACCCATTAACACGGGCAGAATGGCTATGGCTAATATCCATAAAAAACGAACAGAAACAATCCGGATACGTTGAAAGATACGATATTCCTTGAAACCTTGCGAGGTTCAGATTTTGTTTAAATGTTCAGTTCTGAAGTAGGAAACACCTACCAGAAGTATCGGTCGGTCACGAAGGTTCAAGTGATTTTCCGTAGAGTGCCACATGCCCCGCACCGCGAGATTAACACTCGTGTGGGTTCGGTTTTAAAACCGAACAAGCTGCCAATAACGTCTGGACGATTACGACGCGGAAGGCAGTAAGAGAAGCCAGCATCGCAGAACGTCAAATGGACGTTGCGGCGTATCCTGAAAGAACCATTTGGGAGTTCCGACAAGGGAATCCCAATCCTTCAGGTTTGGGAGGGGGTCAATTATCATTGGACAGCAGTAGCCACAGTTGAACGCATGGAGCATATTGAAAAAGTAATAAAAATTGCGCTGGGCAGCATCGCTGGGTTCTCGCTATTCGTCAGTGGCATCAGTATCATGAATATATGCCTCGTTTCCGTAGGTGAAAAGACGCAGGAAATAGGCTTACGGAAATCCGTAGGTGCCAAACAGATACACATCTTCTGGCAATTCTTGACGGAATCCATAGCACTCTGTTTCTGTGGCGGGATTCTCGGCATCGTCGGTGGCTGGCTCGTGGCACACGGCATGGCACGCCTCGCGATTCGCATCGTGCCGATCGTGCCAGAATGGCCTGTTGTCCTTTCTTTACCTTGGATGCTAACTTCCGTTCTCTTTTCGATTTTTATGGGCATTAGCTTCGGAGTCTACCCTGCGATGCAAGCGGCGAGACTTCCACCTATTGATGCGCTCCGCGCCGAGAATTAAGGAGGAATTTTTGAAAAGTTCCTGTTTACTTTTAACCTGTTATCTGTTTTTTTACACAGTTGTTAACCTTTGCGGTTATTGTTCTATTTGGCAGGCATCAAACATTGGATATCGGGTTGATCGTGACTATTGCGCTTATTTTCGCGCTCGATGGCGTTGATGGGTATATTGCACGTAGACGCAACGAAACATCAAAACTCGGCGAAGTTCTTGACACTGTCGCAGACAGAATCATCGAAAATGCCTTTTGGATTTATTTTACGACGACAGGACACCTCCCATTATGGATGCCTATTGCCGTCATGGCACGAGGGTTTATCACGGACAGTTTGCAACGGTTTTTTCGATACCCAGAAAGCGGATGGACATACGCGATCACGCGATCACGCATCAGTCGTGCCCTTTCGGGCATCACTAAAATGTTAGCCTTCACGAGTCTTGCGAGCGTAAGTTTCTTGAAAAACCCTGTCTTGGAACAAGGAAGTCTCATACTTGCCACCATTGCCGTTGGGTTCTGTCTCCTCCGTGGGTTGCCATTCTTTTCTATTCCAAGTAAAAATGCACAATAGGTAGGAATTACGCCCAACGCGGATATTGAAGGATAAAAGGGTGGCAGAACGCAAAGGACAAGAAACCCCCGAATCTTCCAACCCTCCAAGCAAAGGACGGGGGCATCCGTAAGTTTTACCAGCCATATATTACGATACCCTTCCATTTCCTAATGTCTCTAAAAAAATTAGTTTGCATATAAAAAACCGTTCTGATAAACTTTAAAATTATGCTGAACTCTTTCTTCTTCGGCGGTAAAGGACGCAGCCCTTTTCGACTTTTCCGTCTACTCCTCCATTTTCCAAACTTCGTCAAATTGGCGTGGCGGCTGTTTGTTGATGAACGTGTTCCGATTTATCGGAAAGCGATCCTCATCCTCGCCGAATTATTGGCGATTGTTTTCGCGGTTGCCTACTTGGTCAATCCACTTGATTTTGATTTTCTCCCGATCATCGGCAAATTTGACGATCTTGTCGTCGGTGCTTTTGTGATCCTTATCCCCAGCGCATGGCTCTTTATTAAATTATGTCCGGAACACATCGTTCGTGAACACGTGGATCGAATTTCACAAGGGACGTAAACAGATATTGCTATGCGCGATGCATTTTTTAGGACATCACATTTTTTTCAACTTTTTTGCAACTTTTTTTTCCAATAGGTGTGTCTTTAGGACGAAAACACAAAAACCCAAATAAAATGATTCCGATTACCTCTGAAGATCGGAATTACCCTAAAAAAATTGTATATTAACCCAAGTTGCTACTAATAGATTTTGCACACTTCAGAAAGGTTTTTGATCTTTTTCCCCACCCCAGAGGGGTGATATTGCTTCGCAGTGAGAATAGAGAACGACATATTCAACCTCCTGCACTCCAGCGGAGCGCTATGTGCACAAAACGGTGGAAACTTGCGTTATATTAGGAGATTACATCATGACACTCAGAAACACACTTCGGAACCCAGTAAGGGTAATATTAATTTTAGCGGCACTCATCATAGCGGTAGGTATCGTCATCAATTGGGATACAGATGAATTCACACTACAAACCGCAATCGGACAGACACATGACACACCCGAAGCGTCAAAAACGCCCGAGTATCTGGAAAATGCGACCCAAGCATTAGATTTTCAGTCTCTCGAACGCGCAAATCAAGCGTTCATTAACCTCGTAGCGCGGACGCGCCCTGCTGTTGTTCAAATCACAACAGAAACAGAACGAAATCAAAGACAGCAGTCAAGGGATGCTTTCGGCGATGATTTTTATAGATTTTTCTTCGGTCCAGATACTGAGTCTGAACCTATTAAAGGTCTCGGTTCTGGCGTTATCGTCCGTGAGAACGGTTATATTCTAACCAACAATCACGTTGTTGATGGTGTAAACAACATTACGGTCACCTTAGCGAACGGTCGCGAGTACGCAGCAGAACTCATCGGAAGTGATCCTGTAGAACGTACCGGTGGCGGCAGCGATTTAGCACTTATTAAAATTGATGCCGATGGACTGTCCGCCCTGAAATTCGGCGATTCTGACGCGCTTAAGGTCGGCGAATGGGTCATTGCAATCGGATCACCACTCGGCTTAGCGCAGACCGTGACGCGTGGGGTCGTTAGTGCTAAAAGTAGATCCGGCCTCACCGGCTTCAGCGATTTCATCCAAACGGATGCCCCAATTAATCGCGGGAATAGCGGTGGCGCACTGATCAACATCCGCGGTGAATTAGTCGGTATTAACACCGTAATTGTTACCAGCGGTTCCCCGGGAAATATCGGCATCGGTTTCGCTATTTCAAGCAACATAGCGCAATCACTGATGCCGGATCTGATTGAACACGGAAAAATTGTCCGCGGTTGGCTCGGCATCACCATGAACCCAGTGAGCCATGATTTAGCCGATAAACTGAAGTTTGAGTCCCCGCACGGTGTCGTCGTGCATACAGTTTCTAAAGATAGCCCTGCGAAGAAAGCCGGCATTCGTCCGCGGGACGTAATCGTTGAATTTGATGGCGAAAAGGTTCGGGATATTCAACATCTGATGCATACCGTCGCCGCCACAAAAGTCGGGAAACCTGTTAAACTGAAGGTACTCCGCGGTGGAAAACAAGAAAAACTACTGACGGTTAAATTAGTAGAACGGAACGCCGAAGTCGTCGCTAAGCACCTGCGGGAAACGGAGCGCGGAGAATTTGAAGAAGTATTCGCAGGCATCAGCGTCGGAGACCTGACACCTGCAATCGCGAGACGTTATGGCTACGCCTCAAGCGAAATCGGGGTTGTCGTTACAGATGTCGAATCCAACAGCGACGCACAGAGAAAGGGTATCAGACCCGGCTTCCTCATCCAAGAGATCGAATGGGAACCCATTAAGAGTCTTGAAACGTATTCCCGCATTGTTAACCAACTCGTGAAAGACAATAGAGGACAAGTACTTCTCTACGTCAAATTGCCAAATGGACGCGGTGGGGAGTATGTTACGATTAATGTTCAAACATCTGACCGATAATTCAACGCAACGCACCCTCTCTATTGAAAAAATCTCGGATTAATGCTTGACGGATAGTTGTCTTTATGGTATACTGCTCAAAACAACTATCCTTTCATATTATGGGGTTCAGGTTTTTGATGGAAGCACAACGCGTTGTCTGGCCAAGTCGTGCCAAAGTTGACGTTGAGACATTCACGCTGCCGCCTATTGGAGACGATGAAGTACTTGTCGCTACAGAATGTACGCTCATTAGCCCAGGGACAGAGCGAGCGTTTTTATTAGGACTCCCCAACGCACAAGGCAGGTATCCATCCCGTCCGGGGTACAGCAATATCGGTAAAGTCGTAGAAATTGGGAACGCAGTCACAGGTTTACAGGTAGGCGACCGTGTCGCTTCAACGCAAGGACATACCAGCCACTTCGCAACCTCACCAAATCGTCTGCTAAAAGTCGCATCTACCGATGTTCCATCCGAAGAAGCAGTTTTCTTTAACCTCGGCGCAATCGCATTGCAAGGTGTCCGAAAAGCGCGCATCGAATTAGGAGAGGCAACCATGGTCTTAGGACAGGGACTGATCGGTCTGCTGGCACTGCAACTCTCGAAACTCAGCGGCGCCCTCCCGCTTATCGCCGCCGACCTCACCGATAGCCGTCTCGAAATCTCCAAAAACATGGGCGCAGACTACACCCTCAATCCAGAAGATGCTGATTTCTCCACGCAGTTAAATGATGTTACCCAAAATGATGGACCGGCTGTCGTTATTGAGGCAACCGGGCATCCAGACGCGATTAGCACCGCTTTAGATGTGGCGGGACACGGGGCGCGTATGGTGTTGTTAGCAAGCACACGCGGCGAAACGCCGAAGGTGAACTTCTACCGAGATGTACATAAAAAAGGACTTATCCTTTACGGGGCGCACAATTCTATACGTCCGCGCCAAGAATCCTCACCAAACTTCTGGACACTTGAAGATGATAGCCGCTTATTGTTGACGCTCATCGCACAGAAGCGATTCAACGTTGCGCCTTTGATTAGTCATCGCGTTCCTGGCGAAGACGCACCGAAGGCATATCAACTCCTCATGGAATGGAATCCCGGCTTACTCGGTGTTGTTCTTCAGTGGAACAATAGCCACACACCCTAACCGCAAAAAATAATTAAAGAACTCAATCAGCCCGCTCCTCACAGCATCAAAAACGCAGCTCGTAATGAAATGGAGAGCGGATTCAAGAAAGGCATGTCAAAGTTTAAACCCACGTTAGTTAACCGCAAGGAAGAATTAAAAAATGGCACGCGAATATTCGATTGAAAACGTGCGAAACATCGGCATTGCAGCACACATCGATGCCGGTAAAACAACGACAACTGAACGGATCCTCTTCTATACCGGCAAAAAACACAAGATCGGGGCGGTAGATGATGGCACCGCTGAGATGGATTGGATGGTGCAGGAACGAGAACGCGGGGTAACGATCACAGCCGCCGCAACAACCTGTTTCTGGCGCGAACACGCAATTCACCTCATCGATACACCCGGACACGTCGATTTCACGGTAGAGGTCGAGCGTTCTTTACGGGTTTTGGATGGCGCCATAGCACTTTTTTGTGCTGTCGGTGGCGTAGAACCACAGTCAGAAACCGTTTGGCATCAGGCGGAACGCTACAATGTACCGCGCATCGTTTTTGTCAATAAGATGGATAGGGTCGGCGCAAATTACGCGCGCGCACTGGAGATGATGAAAGAACGCTTAGGCGCGAACCCACTCCCCCTGCAACTGCCAATCGGCGAAGGCTCAGACTTTGCTGGCGTTATTGACCTAATGACCCAGAAAGCAATACACTGGGATGAGGCAGACCAAGGACAAACCTACGCAGAGATGGAGATCCCATCTGAATTTCAGGACGCAGTGGAGCAAGCACGGGAGACCCTTTTGGAAAGCGTCGCTGTTGAGGATGAGGCGTTACTTGAGAAATACTTGGGGGGTGAAGAGATAACCCGCGATGAGTTGTTACAGGCGATTCGGGTGGCTACTTTAAATGGGACACTCGTACCCGTCCTGTGTGGGAGTTCTCTGAAAAATCAAGGGGTTCAACCGCTGCTCGATGCAGTCATCGATTTTTTGCCATCCCCTCTTGATGTGCCGCCTATTGAAGGAACTATACCACAGCCTATCTCTCGAAACACGCGCGCCAAACGCAAAGCAGACGCAACCGCTCAGGAAGATGATAAAGCAACGCGCCCCGCAGATGACGCTGCTCCTTTGGCAGCCTTAGCATTTAAGGTGGCAAGTCACCCGACAGTCGACAAACTCGTCTACTGTCGCGTCTATTCTGGCACGCTCAAGCGTGGCGAGGCAATCTATAACGTCCGTTCTGAGAAACAAGAGCGGGTCAATCGTATTTTGCAGATGCACGCCAATAAAGAGGCGGTATCTGATGCGGCTTACGCTGGCGACATCGTTGCCCTCGTCGGGCTTAAAAACACTAAGACCGGTGATACCGTAACCGGTCCAAAAGAGCCAATTCTGTTAGAACCCATTACTTTCCCTGAGCCGGTGATCTCCATCGCAATTGAACCTGAGCGCGCAAGCGATGCAGACGCACTCGAAGAAACACTCGAAAAATTGATGGACGAAGACCCGACCTTCACTGTCGGAATTGACCAGGAAAGCGGACAGCGGATTATCTCTGGTATGGGTGAACTTCATTTGGAGATTTTGACGGATAGAATGGTACGTGAATTTGGGGTCAACGCTCGCGTGAGCAAACTCCAAGTAGCGTATCGCGAAACCATTAGCACTGTCGCAGAAGCGCGCGGGACACACATCCATAAAACGGATGAGGAAGGCATTTACGGTGATGTGTCACTCACGGTCGAGCCGTTAGAACGCAGCGACGGATTTCAGTTTGAAGATAATACCGACGAGACACAGATCCCACGGCAATATATCCCCTTTATTGAGAAGGCATTGGAAGGCGCGATGGGAACAGGACCCCGAATCGGATACCCGATGCAAGACATTAAAATAGTGCTTACGGGCGGTTCCTATCATCCAACGGATTCCTCAGAGGTCGCATTTGAGGCAGCAGCAGCCCTCGCCTTTGAAAACGCTGTCAGAAAGGCGAACCCATTGCTCTTAGAGCCAATTATGCAGATACATATCACTGTTCCTGACGAACACGTCGGTAAAGTTATCGGCGATCTGAATTCGCGCCGCGCACAGATTAACGAGAGTACGACACAAGACGCATCCGATACAGACCGCGCGTCGCAATCGACGCAAAGCGTCATCAACGCTGCTATCCCATTGTCAGAGACGTTCCAATACACGACACAACTCCGCTCGATGACGCAAGGACGGGGTACATTCACACTGGAATTTTCACATTATGAAGTAGTTCCTGAGTCTCTTGCCCCAGGTGCGAATCCTATCGTTTCCTCTTAAAGTCCCCCTGATAAGGGGGATTTAGGGGGTGTTTTTGCTGGGGTGTTTCTTAAAAATCTACCAAAATTACCGCTTTTTGCGTAAGTCCCATTAAATATAGCACTAACGTCCATGTGTTTTCATCACTTTTTGTAGTTCTTTCAACGGAATGGCGTACATCGTTCGACCGTTGCGTCCCGTAGTTGTCGTTGCCATCGTCATTGAATTGACAATAGCCTCTTCTGTCGCCTCAATAGCTGCTTGAAAAAGTGAACTTAAACGTCCGTTGACGAGCATCTTGATTTGAAAGGTACCTGTTTCAGTTCTACTTGGGAAAATATTCGCAGTGGAAAACGCGATAACAAATTCACCGCTACCGTCAGTACTCGGTGTACCTGTGCGGGCAAGTCCATGCGTTGCACGGATTGCTAACTGTTTCAATTGGCGATGTGTTAACGGCGCATCCGTGGCAATAACAATGATAAACGAACCATCTCTCGTCGGCTTCGGTGGGGATCCAGTGATTTCTCTACCAACAGGCACACCGTCAATTCGCAATTGATGCCGCCGACCGCCATTGGAATTAACGAGGACACCGACTGTCCATCCGCCTCGTTCCTCGGATAACACACGGGAGGATGTACCGATACCAGCCTTGAATCCGTAGCAGCGCATGCCGGTGCCACCACCGACACAGCCTTCGATTACGGAACCATCGGTGGCATTTTCAATGGCTTCAATCGCGTGCTGCGGTGTGACATGGAGTCCGCTGATGTCATTCAAACCACCATCATAACATTCTGCCACAATCGGCAGCACAATGTTATTGTCCGGGTATCTTTTCACAATGTAGCGAACAACACCGTCATGGACTGCGCCAACACTGAGCGTATTTGTGAGTAATATCGGAGATTCGATCCACCCAGCTTGATTGATACGGGCGATACCGGTCGCTTCGCCGTTGCCGTGGATGGTATACCCCGCGCCAAACAGGCGTGCTGTCCAAATATCATCACTCGGCAGAATAGCAGTAACACCGGTACGAATCGAATCACCTTTGTTCAGCGTGACATGTCCAACCTTCACACCCGCTACGTCGGTGATAGCATTGTGTGTACCTGTTGGAAGTGTCCCGATCTCAATGCCGATGTCGCGCGCACGTGCGCGGGTATCCGCATCTGTAGATTCAACGTTTACGCTGTATACAGAACATGCGAAAAAAAATCCCGTGAAAACGACAAGAATCAACACTTTCATGTCGCACGCGGTTTCAATGCTCCGTATTTTCTTTTGAAATATCTTCATTCTCTAATTGATTCCTATAGATTTCGCGAATGTCGTTAAAAATAGCAATATATGCTGACAGCCGGTAGTCAGGGTAACTCCACTCCCAGGGTCGGAACGTTTTACGATAGAAGCGGAGCGTAATTTCGGCATAAATACCATCACGGAGATAAATACGGTGCGCGTGATCTTTCGTTGAGGCAAGCACTAACTTTGCCAAGCAGAGGTAACCCGCATCTAAATTAACACGCCGTACACCCCCTTCAGGCTTTTTTATAGCAAAGGTTTGCTCCACTGCATTCGTAAATAGTTTCATCTCTGCCAACGTGCCTGCGTCAATAAGCCGTTCAAAACTGATAAATTGTCTTTGAATGTTCGGACCCATCTCGGCTTCATAATAGGTTGTACTTGTAAAAGGCATCAACTCGCTTGTGAAGTCAATAGGTCCCAAACGTTGTGTAAGTTCCGCGTAAACGGTCGGTAGGAGGCAAGATTCCGTCGTCAGCACGCCGATAATACCTTTAACAGGTTGCGGTATCGTAATAGATCCCATATTTTGCACTCCATCGTCTAACCGTAGGACGAGTTTCTTATCCACCGTAAATTTTACGCATTAG
This sequence comes from Candidatus Poribacteria bacterium, assembly GCA_003635255.1. GTDB lineage: Bacteria > Poribacteria > WGA-4E > WGA-4E > WGA-3G > WGA-3G. The sequence continues at coordinate 16,425 of PYJC01000005.1, forward strand.
AGTATAACAGACAACGTTCCAAGTGTCAATGTTTCATTCATCACACCATAGGGTCATTTAGTTTTCCGATAGAAAGGATCTCTGAATCCGCACATCTCCCTGTAGGAGCGAGCTGTGCTCGCGATCTCCTTGTAGGAGCGAGCTGTGCTCGCGATCTCCTTGTAGGAGCGAGCTATGCTCGCGATCTCCTTGTAGGAACGAGCTGTGCTCGCGATCTCCTTGTAGGAGCGAGCTATGCTCGCGATCTCCTTGTAGGAGCGAGCTGTGCTCGCGATCTCCTTGTAGGAACGAGCTATGCTCGCGATCTCCTTGTAGGAGCGAGCTATGCTCGCGATCCTCCGAGCGAAATGGATAAAATGCTTAAAACTAAATAGCCCTGCATCACAACCCAAAATTGAAGATTAATGCGGTCAATGTCAAACTTTTTTTCATTAAAACAGTCAAAAAATGCATTTTTTTGGTTTTTTCTTGACATTTTGTAAATTATAACGTATAATATTCTGTTATGCTACGCTACGTCACCATATTAAGACGGAAAAAGCAGCTCGGGGGCAGGCTTTTTCAAAAGTCTATTCAGTAAGCTGCGCAACCACCGCCAAATAGGGGGACTCCATTCAGTGAAAAAGAAGCCCAGAAAATCTTTTGCCAAAACACCGGTTCGGGCAGAACTCCCGAATCTCATTGAAACCCAAAGGCTTTCCTATGATGCCTTTTTACAGCGAGATGTCTCACCCGATCAACGTATAGATACAGGCCTCCAAGCAGTATTCAAAGAAGTGTTTCCAATTCGAGACTTTTCGGAGGTCAATAGCCTTGAATTTGTTAATTACACCCTCGGTACCCCGAAATATACATTACAAGAATGCGTCGCGCGGGGTGTAACCTATCAGGTATCCCTCACAGCGCGTATCATGCTCGTCCTGCGTGAAGCGGACCCAGATGCAGATGAACCACACGTCGTAGGTATTCATGAGTCGGATGTCTATCTCGGCGAAGTACCATTAATGACTGAAAACGGGAGTTTCATTGTCAACGGCAGTGAACGTGTAATCGTGAGTCAGCTGCACCGTTCGCCGGGGGTCATCTTTCTCGAAAAATCGTTACCAACAGGAAGACGGACACCGACCGCCCAAATTATCCCGTACCGAGGCGCATGGGTCGAATTTGAAATAGATACAAAGGACCAGATTTATGTCCGGATTGATAAGCGCAGAAAACTGCCTGCTACTGTCCTGCTGCGCGCACTCGGTTGGCAGTCGGACGCAGACATCCTCAAACTCTATGCCAAAACAGAACAGCTTGTGCTTGACGGATGGCAGGTTACGCACGTCGAGGGACCTACAAGACAGGTTAAAGCAGGTGATTTGTTAGACCCTGCAGAATTTCGGCAAGCCAAGAAGGACTATCCCGATCTCGAGACTGAGAAGTATTATCGTGTTACGCTTGTATCAGATGAGGATGAAGGCTGCCCATTAGAAGTCGGACAACCACTTTCGGAGAGAGAGCGCACCCGTTTCCGCAGAAAATGGAAGGGTTTTAAGACCGAGCTGCGACAACGCGTTGTTGATACCCACGACAGCGGATGTGAGTTCACAGTTGGACAGGTACTAACGCATTCAGAATACGAAGGGGCACTCGACCGATACGGGAAAAACGCGTTCACGGCTGAGCGGATCCTGTCCGAAGATGTTCAAGATAGGGTCTGTGCTGAAGACGTTACCCATCCGGAAACCCGTGAAGTACTCCTCACTGCAAATACACTCCTCACTGAAACCGAGTTGGAACGCCTCAAGGAATCTGGTGTTGAGGCACTCACAGTACTCGATACAGAAGACTGTCAGCATATCCGGTTCTTACGTAACACATTGGAGCGCGACCGGCAAGCCGATTACGACGAGCAATATTCTTTACAAGACGCAGCACTACTTACCATTTTCCGCACACTGAGACCCGGGGATGCCACCAGTATAGAGAACGCGCGGAAACACCTCGCATGGCTACTTTTTGACGCACACCGCTACGACTTGGGGGTCGTCGGACGATATAAACTGAATCGGAAATTTCATGGGATAACTGTCTACGGAGAACCGCCTGAGGAAACATTACGCACCCTCCGTCCCGAAGATATTGCTGCTACGGTAGCTCATCTGCTTAAAGTCCATAACGGGCTCGCACCCAAAGATGATCTCGACCATCTCTTCAACCGACGGGTACGCGTTATCGGTGAACTCCTCGAAAATCAGTTCCGAATGGGGTTATTCCAAATTCGCAGAACGACGCGCGAACGGTTGAGCACCAATAACGATATCGCGAAAGTCGTGCCATCTTCTCTGGTGAACCCGAAACCACTCATGATGGCTCTCCGTGAATTCTTCGGCTCAAACCAACTGTCGCAGTTTATGCAACAAATTAATCCGCTGGATGAATTAACCCACAAGCGTCGTATCTCCGCAATCGGTCCCGGCGGGCTGCATCGAGACCGGGCAACAGCCGCTGTTCGGGATGTACACCGAACGCACTATGGACGCGTATGTCCGTTGGAAACGCCTGAAGGCCCCTCAATCGGACTCATTGTGTCTCTCGCTTGCTACGGGCGGATAAATCCCTACGGTTTTATTGAAACACCATATCATAAAGTGGAGGATGCAACACTAGGACCCGTTGAATATCTTACAGCAGATAGCGAAGACACCGCTCACATCGCCGCGAAGGCGATACAGCACGATGACGCACAAACTACAAATGGTGAAACGGATGCTTCGGGATCGCTGCTGCCTGTTCGCAGTGGCGAGGATGTACTCTCCCTACCGATGGAAAAGGTAGACTATATCGGCGTTTCACCGCAGCAGATCGTCGGTATTTCTGCTGCACTCGTCCCATTCCTGGAGCACGAAGATGCCAACCGAGCATTGATGGGTGCCAACCATCAACGCCAAGCCGTCCCACTGATCCGTCCAGAAGCACCGCTTGTCGGAACCGGAATGGAAGGACCCGCCGCACGATATTCAGGCGCACTCATCACCGCTAAGCGGGCAGGGACTGTCACAAGCGTTTCAGCCGACGAAATTCTCATATACACAGGTGAAGCACTTCACCAAGATGAAGGTGAAAACACGTTCAGTGAGATGGGCTACGATGTCTATAAACTCCAAACCTTCAAGCGGAGTAACAGCGGCACCTGTATCCATCAGCATCCAATTGTCGCAGTCGGGGAAAAGGTTGACGCTGGACAGGTTATCGTTGATGGAACCTCCACCGAAAACGGTGAACTTGCGCTCGGACGGAATATATTGTGTGCTTACATGCCATGGGGCGGCCACAACTACGAAGACTCCATTCTCATCAGTGAAACGCTCATTAAAGATGATACCTTCACCTCTATTCACATTGAAGAATTTGAGGTAGAAGCGCGCGAAACGAAGGTGGGACCAGAGGAAATTACGCGGGACATCCCGAACGTCAGTGAACAACGACTCGGCCAACTTGATGAAGAGGGCATTATCCGAGTCGGCAGCGTTGTTAAAGCCGGCAGTATCCTTGTCGGAAAAATTACACCCAAAGGTGAAAGCGAATATGGACCAGAAGAAAAACTCCTACGCGCAATCTTCGGTGAGAAGGTCAAAGAGGTACGGGATGCCTCTACTTATGTCCGACCCGGCGTTGAAGGGGTCGTCATTGATGTAAAGGTATTTTCGCGGAAACCTGATGGCACACAACGACGTGGGAACTGGACACAAGCGGATTCTGGACTGTCAAGGGCTGAGGACTTGCGATATGAATCGAAGCGCAAGCAAATTGAAGAAACTTGGCGCCAGCAGACCGCTTCGATCCGCCGTCGAAAAATTGAGGAGATTCGCAATACGCTCATCGGACGTGAACTTGTTGATCCACTTTATGCAGTACGGAGTACCGAGCCTTTCGCAAACGCCGGTGATACCCTGACTGCCGAGGTTTTAGATACCTATATTTCCGGTTTCAAGGCAGACGAATATGCGATAGTAACAGAGGATACAGTCGCTGAAGCCTTCCGTGCTGAGCCACGTTATAGAGTAACGAGTATCCCCGAACCAATTCCCAGTATCGCAACACGTACGCCGGACACTTCCGATGAAGGACCCATAACGCCTGATAGCGACGAGAGTGACGACTTCAAAGATGTAGGTATATCCGCAGCTGCACCCCCCGAAATCGTCAGCGCAGTGGAGGCATATTTCACTGAAGTTTGCAAGCCGCTCTTGGGAGATAGTAAACTCTATGTACTGGAAGATGAACCTTTGAGTCCACAAGCTGAACACGCTGATGTTTCGCTTCTCGGTTACGATGGGAGTGTGGTTGCCATTGCTATGCGTAAGGACGCTCATCCTGAGGATGAAGATGCCGAGGGCGAACAAGATACCGAGCCACTCAAGGAGATGCTCGCTGCAGCAGACGCGCGATTCGCGGTATTGCTAACTGAAGAAGACACTGAACCTGATAACTGGGATTTCTATGAACTCGCGGATAACACAGGACTGACACCGAAAGAGCGTTCCGAGTTTGAAGAAGCTGTCGTCGCACAACTTGAAAAAGCTGGGTCTCCCGTCTCAGAAGGCGATGAACTGACTGAGGAACAATGGAGAGACTTCAGCGAAATCCACCCAGGTTTGCAAGCAGAACTCTTTTGGCAAGTTACAGACGTTTTTGATTCAACGTGTCCGTTGACTGAGGGACAGAACCTTTCCGATGCCGACTACCAAAAGGCATCCAAGGATTTTCCAGCACGTCCTATACCCGCAGATCAGCGATTGACCGCAGAAGAGAAACAAGAACTCAGTAGAACCGCCAAAGACCTAAAAACCGAAAGCGTATGGCATATTACCGCAGTTTTCGACCCGAAGTGCACACTATCGGTTGGTGAGGACGTCGCTGATGCCGACTATCAGAAGGCACGTAAAGCGTCTAACTTGTCTTTTGCGGACATCCACGTGACCGATACCCGCGTGAGAGAGCATATTCAGCGTGTTGAAGAGATGGCACAGGGGCGCATCACTGCTTACACTGAGGAAAAAGAACGGGCACTTCAGCAATTGGAAATGGGCGATGAACTCAAACCCGGAGTTATTAAACGCGTCAAAGTCTACGTTGCCAGCAAACGTCCTATTTCTGTCGGTGATAAGATGGCAGGACGTTACGGCAACAAAGGCGTTGTCGCTAAAATTTTACCCGCTGAGGATATGCCCTATCTCCCTGATGGCACACCGGTTGAATTAGTACTGAATCCTTTGGGTGTACCATCCCGAATGAACGTCGGTCAAATCTTGGAAATTCACCTCGGATGGGCGTGCCACGAACTCGGCAGATACGTCGAATCCCCTGTTTTTGACGGGGCAACCGAGGATGAAGTCTTTGAAATGCTTGGCGAAACCAATCTCCCAGAACGCAGTAAGCAGACAGGTAAGAGCATCCTTTTTGATGGTAGGACGGGTGAACCGTTTGCACAAGAAGTGACGGTAGGATATGTCTATTTTCTCAAATTGAACCACCTCGTTGCTGATAAGATGCACGCCCGTTCTACAGGTCCCTACTCGCTCGTTACGCAGCAACCCCTCGGTGGTAAGGCACAACACGGCGGACAGCGACTCGGTGAGATGGAAGTCTGGGCATTGGAAGCTTATGGCGCGGCGCATTCGCTCCAAGAAATGCTTACGCTCAAATCGGATGATGTACTCGGCAGAAGAGAAATTTATGAATCGGTTGTGAAGGGACTAAACCCAGATCCGCCCGGAACACCCGAATCGTTCAAAGTGTTAGTCCGTGAACTCCAAACCCTCGGACTCCATGTATCCCTCGATCAAGATGAAGATTAGCACAATAGTTATAAGTTCAGGACTTACGCATTTTTCCATGATAACGGACGTATGACGCACTGCAGGCGGGGTTTCAAACCCTGAAGAAACCCCCAAGCAAAAACCCTGCAGTAGGGGCTGCGTAAGTCCTAAAGTTGTTAGTTGTTGGTTAAGAGGTATTCGGAACAGTTCTGTCCAACTCTTAACTTATAACTTATAATCACTATAAGGAGAACTGATGAACACGGCATTTGACAGCATCTCCATAAAAATTGCCTCACCTGAACAGATAAAAGAGGCAGCGAAGGAAACCAGTTGCAAGCGACGGAACCCCGCTGACACTACAGATGGACCCTTTATCTGTGAAGATTATGCTAGAGGCGCATGCAGCTGCGGCGAAGTCAAGAAAGCAGAAACTATTAACTACCGCTCCTTTCGTCCGGAACCTGAAGGGCTTTTCTGCGAAGCGATCTTCGGACCCCAAAAAGACTGGGAATGTAACTGCGGTAAGTATAAACGCATTAAACATAAAGGTATGATATGCGACCGCTGTGGCGTTGAGATTACACAACAACGCGTCCGCAGAGACCGACTCGGCTATATCCAACTCGCTGCGCCTGTTTCTCATATATGGTATTTCAAGGGACTTCCATCACGCATCGGTGTTTTCTGTGGTCTCTCCTCACGTGATGTTGAACGTGTACTCTATTTTGAAGGCTTTATCGTCGTTGAAGTAACGGATCCAGAGTGCCCACTTGAAGTCGGTCAAGTGTTAACCGAAGTTGAATACGTAGAGCATAGCAATAAGCATTGGGGCGGTTTTCGCGCAGGCACCGGCGCAGAAGTCATCCACGAAATCCTCAGCGACATCGACCTCGAAGCGAAGATAGAAGAATTAACCCAAGAACTCGCGGAAACCACAAGTCATCAGAAAAAATCTAAGGTCGCCAAGCAGCTAAAGCAGATGGCAGATTTTGTCGACGCTGGACAGCGACCCGAATGGATGATCCTTGATGTTATCCCTGTGATTCCACCCGATTTACGACCCCTCGTTCCCCTCGAAGGTGGACGCTTTGCCACCAGTGACCTCAACGATCTATATCGGCGCGTCATCAATCGCAATAACCGACTCCGTAAGTTGATACAACTCCGTTCACCAGAGGTGATCCTCCGCAACGAAAAACGGATGCTACAAGAGGCAGTTGATGCGTTCTTCGACAACGGACGACACGGTAGACGTGTCACCGGTCCCGGTAATCGTCCGCTCAAATCACTCGCTGAGGTACTCAAGGGTAAAATCGGACGGTTTCGTCAGAATCTGCTCGGTAAACGCGTTGATTACTCCGGACGTAGTGTGATTGTTGTCGGACCTGAATTAGGGCTACACCAATGTGGTATACCGAAACGGATGGCGGTTGAATTGTTCAAGCCGTTTATCATTGAGCGACTTCAAGCTTACGGTTTTACGCAGACGATTAAGCGGGCAAAGCATATCGCTGAACACGTTGACTCCGATTCGCCTGTATGGGAAGTGGTGGAGGAAGTCATTGCCGATCATCCCGTCCTACTCAACCGACCCCCAACCCTGCACCGACTCGGTATTCAAGCATTTTTGCCCGTCTTAGTGGAAGGTAAATCCATCAGAATCCCGCCGCTTGTCTGTAAGGCGTTCAATGCCGATTTTGACGGCGACCAGATGGCAGTTCATGTGCCATTGACGGTGGAAGCACAGGCTGAGGCAAAACTCCTAATGCTCAGCAGCCATAACATTTTGAAACCCTCTCACGGGCGTCCGATCGCTGTACCTGAACTCGACATGGTCCTTGGACCCAGCTTTCTCACAAAGACGCTGCCAGGACACGCTGAGGATGCCGCACTTTTGCACGAAGCGTACACAACAGGGGATGCCGCTGCTTTTGAGGTTTTCCAAGACAAACCGTGGTACCACCGGCGCTTCGCCCATCCTGAAGAGGTTATCACCGCACATGCCGCCGGACAACTCAAACTGCACGACAGTATCCAGCTCTTCTGTACATCCAACGGACATGATGGAATCGAGACAGGGACGGAGCCAATCCTCACAACAGTCGGTAGAGTTATCTTTAACGAAGTACTACCCTCTGAATTAACATGGGAAGATGAACATTCACAGCAGCTTATTCCGTTTTTTAATGCGGAAGCAGGTGGACGAGAATTGTCTACAATCATTGAGGATTGCTTCCGAGAGTTAGGGACCCGAGTCACTACTGAGGTGCTTGAAAAAGTTCAAAAACTCGCCTTTGAATACGCAACCCTGAGCGGTATCTCACCCGGTATCGCGGATTATATCACACCTGACAACCGGAACGAGTTGGTGAATACGGCAAAGGCAGAAATTGAGGACCTCCTTGAAGGTGCCCTCACAACTGAGCATGAAGAATACGAAAACGAGCAGATTCGCATCTGGCTGAACGCGAAGGACAAGATAGAAGGTGAGATGTTTGAAACCTTACCGCAGATAGAAACCTCCCTCGTTGAGCGTGGGGACCCCCGTAGGGTGCATCCCTATGTTGATTCTGATGGCGCAGAGATCCGCGATAAAACAGTGGAAGGCTTCAGTCCAGTTCATATTATGGCAGATAGTGGCGCACGCGCCCGAAAAGATCCGTTTATGCAGATCAGTGCCTTTGTCGGGTTGAAGGCAAAGCAGGACGGCGACATCCTCATTCCACCGATAGGGACCTCTACACAGCGTGAAGGCGGTTTTCTTTGTTCTTATCGCGAAGGGTTGGATGTACTCGACTATTTTAACTCTACCTACGGATCGCGTAAAGGACTGGTGGATACCGCGCTCAAAACCGCATCTTCGGGTTACCTCACCCGAAGACTTGTGGATGTTGCTCAAGATGTCCGCGTTACAATGGAAGATTGCGGCACACTGAACGGCATACAGAAGTTTGCGACAAAGGGCGGTGATCTCGCCTTTAAGATCAGTGGACGCACTGCTGTTGAAGATATCGTTCATCCAGAGACAGGGAACGTGCTCGTTTCTGCAGGTGAAGTTATAGATTCACAACGCGCAGATCAAATTGAAGAGTTGACGAACCAATTTGTATCTGGAAACATATCTGTGGAATCCAGACTCGGAACTGCAGCTGTAGGAAGAAACTCCAATTCTGAACACACAGTGGACGATTTGAATTCTGGACTCAAAGTCGTTACAGTGCGCTCCGTCCTTACTTGCCAAGCGGATGAAGGGGTGTGTGCCAAATGCTATGGTAACGATCTGACAACGAATAGCCTTGTGAATGTTGGTGAAGCCGTCGGAATTATTGCTGCACAATCCATCGGTGAACCCGGAACGCAGCTTACGATGCGCACATTCCACACAGGTGGTGCTGTTGAAGATGTCTCGGAAGCCCGCCAGCAAATTATTGAATCCAAAGCCAATGGTACCGGGCGTTTTCGAGATTTCCTGCCTGGACGAACGGTCAAAAAGGAAGGTGAACTTTGGATCTCTACTGGAAAATGGATAGATCCTGATGGACCTGAGCATAAGGTTCAACAAGTCAACCATCCCGATTGTCAACTGCGTGAAAACGAGTTGCTCAGTGGGAAACAGTATGATGATAACAAAAGACGATATAAAGGCTTTGATACTAAGACATGGCAGTACGAAGTTACCGCTGTTTTGGATAGCAACTGCCGTTTGAAGGTCGGCGATCAGTTATCACAGGCTGAGTACACCAAGGCACTCGGAGACTACGGTTTCAAACGCTTTGTAAAACTTCACTACCGCGTGACGCAAGTGCAACACCCCGACATCTCTGTGGCTGTCGGCGACCTGCTTACTGAAGAAAAAGTGAAGCAGCTGAAGGATAAAGTGGGGCAGGGATTTGATGTAGAATTATACTACTTGAATCCAGAAACAGACGAACTTGTTAAGGAAGAAGACCTTAAGGAAACAAGTAATACGCCTCCGGAGCAGCCGAATGCCGCCGCAGATGACGAAGAAGGCGATGTCGGCTTCAAACGCGTTTATCGGGTAATTGACGTAGGTAAGGAGGCCCAAAAGTCCTTCCCGTTTAAGGTAGGGCAGGAAGTGCCAGCAGAAGAAATGACCCCGTGGTTGACACCCTTTGAAGTGGATCCAAAGCCAATTTACGTGGTCAATGAAGAAATTCCCGGTGGGTCTTCCCTCCTTGAACAGTCTACTTTGCCGAGTGATAGTGAGCAGTCAGATGCTGCGCCGCTTAAGGCTGAACATCAATTAAACGCCAGCGAATACGAGCGTGCTTGCACAGTGTATCGAGATAATGGATGGGCATTTAAGGTTGAAAAACAGGAGGTTGAACGGCATCGTATAACAAAGGTTTATCATCCTGAATCTCCTCTGGTTGCTGGTCTTGATGTATTAACCACTAAGGAAATGGTGGAACAGGAAAACCAGAAGACCCTCGATATTGACGAAAAGTTAACGTATCGCGTAACTCGCGTCTATCACCCAGACTGCCATCTTGAACGTGGTAACTTGTTGATAGGTAGTGAGATAATGAATTTGGGGATTGACTATCCTGCTTTTGCCGCTACTGCAAGCGACTTTGAGGTTGAACAGCTCTATCGGGTTTCCGCTGTGAATCACCCCGACCTTCCGCAGAAAGTGGGTGATCTCTTGACGCGAAAGAAAGCAAGTGAGTACCGCCAATACAATGGGTTTGATATTGAAACCTATTATAAGGTCGCGCATGTAGGAGATAAGACTACACCTGTGACTGTTGGTCAATATTTGACCGATATTGAGTATAATAAACTGCAAGAAAAGGGAGCAGAACTCAAGGTTTGGCAACAATACCGCGTCATTAAAGGGCATCATCCTGAAATGAAATCAAAAGAAGGAGAATTTCTGACAGCATCAGAGTATCGTCAGTATCAGCAATCCTTCACTGGTATCAGCATTGAACGAGTTTATCGTGTTATTACTGATAAGCGAGAAACAGACACACCGTTCACTGCTGGTCAAATTGTTACTGAGGAGCAACTCCGCGGCGTTCAGGACGAGAAACGAGGTGCGAAGTATACTGTCGTTAAAGTCTATCATCCTGATTGTCCATATAAAGTCAAGGATGTGCTGTCCGAGGATGAATATTTTGAATCTATAACGAGGCACTTTGGGTTTGAAATGAAAAAACTCACATTAGAGGATGAACACAAACAGTTTCAGGGATTTGATTCCCAGGAATTAAAGTGCCGTGTAACCCAAGTGTATCATCCGGGCTGTCCGCTTAAAGAGTATAACCCTGACCATCCACCTAAACCGGAAAATTTTCTTGCTAAGAATGAACCAGAACAGTATCACAGAGATTATCCCGGGTTCACTACTTCTACAAGCGAGATTGATACAGGTGGTTTTGAGACTAAACGCTTATATCGTGTAACTGCTGTCAATCATCCCGATTGCCCATTAGAAGTAGATAAACTTCTAACACAACAGGAAGCAACCGCAGAGCGCAAACAATACAAAGGATTGGAAGTTGCTCGTCATTATGAGGTGACAAATGTTGAAGATGGAACTACAGCAGTGAGTGTTGGTGACCGTCTCACGGAGAGTGAATATAAGGCACTCCGCAAGAAAGATCCTAAAATTGTGGAAAAAGTCACAAGTGTCTATGTCTACGAGGTTATTAGCGTACATCATCCTGAACTCAAACGCGAACTCGAGGCCGGTACCGAACTCACCGATCCGGATTACAAGGCACATAATCGAAAGTTCAAAGGATTTGATACTGAACTCGTCTACGAGATCGTGAAGGACAACCGGGATACAGATACACCGCTCGAACCGGGCACAATTCTTCCCTCAAAGAAATACCGTGCTTTGGAGAAATCGGGCAAGAAAGTTTCCCATACGGTAAGGGCTGTCTATCACCCGAATTGCAAGTATGCTGAAGGCGACGAGTTGTCAGAGAAAGAATACGCGGAGGCACGGGCGAAATTCCCCGGATTTGAAGTGGATGAGTTATTCTTTCAGATGCGAATTGAAGTGGAAACATCTGATGGGCCCCGACCACATGTCATTCCCGCAGATTACTCCCTCTCTTTAGCTGAAGGCGATACCATCCGTCAAGGGGAAACCCTCGCCGAACTCCATGAGAGAACAGCGAACCTTGACATCGTCGCAGGGATTCCGCGTGTTACCGACCTGTTTGAAGCACGGCGCCTAAAACGCGGTGATGCCGCGCAAATCGCTGAAATTGAGGGATACATCCGATCCGCAGGCACAAAGGCAGGTGTTCCGGCATATCGCATTGAGCATGAAGGATATGAGAGTCGTCAGATCTACCAAATCCCTGATGAGAAACGACGTGTCGCTGAAGGCGATTGGGTGAACGCCGGCGAACCGCTCACTGATGGCTTCCTCAATCCGCACGATATTTTGAGTATCGGGCGCACCACCATTGAGGGCGTACCTGTTGAAGGCGAAGAGGCTGTTTGGGCGTATCTCGTTGATGAAATACAGAAAGTCTACGGCAAAGGCACTATCAAGGATAAGCACATCGAAGTCATCGTCCGGCAGATGCTGACCAAGATTCGCATCACCGAACCTGGGAACACAGACTTTTATCCCAATGATGAAGTCCCTCGCAAACGGTTTGAACGCATCAATAGTGAAATTGAGGCGGAAGGCGGCACGCCTGCTACGGGGGAACCGATCCTCCAGAGCATCAGTAAAGCCTCTTTGAGCACGGACAGCTTCATCTCTGCCGCCTCCTTCCAGCAGACAACCAAGGTACTCACCGATGCCGCTGTCAGTGGACAAACCGATAAACTCTTCGGACTCAAAGAAAATGTCATCCTCGGTCGCCTCATCCCCGCAGGCAGTGGATTCTCCAGCTTCCAGAACATGGAAGTATCCCCTCAGAAACAGCAGGAAGAGGTATCCAACGACGAGGAACAGATTGAATCTGAGGCTCAAGGGGTTTATCTTTCCGATGGATCTTCCGCAATCTCACCCACGGATGTCGGAGATACTGTTGTTGTTTTAGATGATGAATAATACGTTCTATCATAGGGG
>PYJC01000006.1 GCA_003635255.1 Candidatus Poribacteria bacterium
GAACTCATAGCGAGTACGCGCTATGAATGGTTGAAAGTTATACGAAAGTTAATCATTGAATATGCGAGATGACGAAACCCCAGACGGGTCTCTTTGAGTTTATCATAGCTCAGGGCAAGTCTTCGGTAAGTGTCTTGCCACCCGAAAGTTCGCTCAACTTTATATCGGTCTTTGTATATCCTTTTGTCAAACCAACGGAACTTACGCGCAATGACAATAGGTTCTTTAGCATTGCGACGGTTAGGATAAATCACGGGTCTCAACCCGTGTCCTCTAATAAGTTTATGATTCACCTTAGAATCAAAGGCAGAATCAAGTGTCAGAGCCGAACCGCAAAGATCCATGCCAATACGTTTGCTAAAAGCGATTATATCACTCAGGGCTTCGGGCAAAATCGTTGTATCATGTGCGTTGACGGGTTTCAGCGTTATCGGTCCTATGATGAACCCATGATTATCGGTGAGCGTCAACTCTTTTTCGCCTTTCTGATGTTTGTGTCCTGAGTAGCTGATACCGTCGCCCCTTTTTTCACGACGGTGTTTGAACCATCACCGTGAAGGTGTGTCGTATCAAGTTGATCCGTATCAAGCAAGTGTATAACCGACGCTTCAAAGAGGTTCTGATACGAGCCATCTTTTGACCAGCGATGATGCCATTTATAGACATTAGACCAATGGAGTTCATTCCGCCGTGTTCGGAGTTGCTCCCATTGAATACCCGTATGCAAAACATAGAGAATGTAGTTGAATATCTTGTAGAAAGAGAGTTTCGGCTTTGGACCTTTAACACGTTTCTTCAGATGTGGCAAGATATAACGATTAAAATCCTTACGCGAAACCTGCTTCGGAATACCGTTGTATCTCGGAGACTTTTCGGACTCGGAGACCGTCATAAGAGCACCTCTCATAAAGTAAGTGACTATCAAAAGTGGAAATAAAGGGACATAAAGGATCGCCTTTTATTCCACTATTTTACTACATTTTTATGTTTTACTCAATATGACTTCATATTTAAATCTTGGAGTCAATCGGTTGCGGGATGTATCGCCTCTAAAGGGGTTAACAAAACTGACATTCCTGCGTCTTGGAATCAATCGGTTGTCGGATGTATCGCCCCTAAAGGATATGATAAATCTGGAACAATTGGATCTTGAAGCCAACAGAATAGTTGATGTGTCGCCCCTAAAACATTTGACGCATCTAACATATCTGGATCTTGATGATAATGAAATATTGGATGTATCGCCCCTAAAAGATATGATAAATCTCACATTATTAGATATTTCCGACAATAGGATATTGGATGTGTCGCCCCTCAAAAATCTGACACATTTGGTAGAATTAGATATTGACAGCAATCAGATAACAGATATTTCCTCTTTTGAAAATATGACAAGGCTATTGTATTTAGATTGTCACGACAATAAAATATCGGATGCCTCACCGCTCAACCATTTAACAAGTTTGATTTACCTAGATTTTGACGACAATGAGGTTTCCGATATATCTACACTCAGCGTTTTAACGCATCTAATATATCTGGATCTTGATGGTAATCAGATATCAGATGTTTCATCTCTTAGAACTTTGACAGAGTTAAGGGAATTGGATATTGATGGCAATCAAGTATCAGATGTTTCACCCCTCAGGGTCCTGAGAAACCTAAAATTGCTTGATCTTCACGACAATGAGATATCAGATGTATCGCCCCTCAAAGACTTGACAAGGCTGACATTTCTGGATCTTGATGACAATAAGATATCGGATATATCTCCGCTTTCAACTTTGACAGAGTTGAGGGAATTGGATCTTGACAGCAATCAAGTATCGGATGTTTCACCCCTCAGCGTCCTGAGCAACCTAACGCTTCTTGACCTTCATAATAACCAAATATCAGATGTGTCCGTACTCAGTAGTTTGGTGAAACTGACAGTGTTAGATCTTGATGACAACGAGATATCAGATATATCCGCACTTAAAGGTTTGATACATTTGACGGAATTAGATCTTAATGGCAATCAGGTATTAGATGTGACCCCTCTTAAGGATTTGATAAACTTGACGGTGTTAGATCTTCGGGACAATCAGATATCAGATGTATCTGCCCTTAGCGGTTTGGTAAATCTAATGGTGTTAGATCTGAGTGATAACGGTATATCAGATTTTACTCCCATTACCGGAATAATAGCGAATTTGTTAGAATATGATAACAGCAACCAAACGGTATCTCCTACTAACACAGCGGATGTCAACCGCGACGGTGTTGTGAATATTATAGATCTTATTTTAGTTAGTACCCATTTTCACACTCCAGACTCTTCGATGCTCGCCAGTTCTGGCGTTTATCCGGATGTCAATGGAGATGGAGTTGTGGATGTGAGAGACCTCGTTGCGATTGCAGCGGAAATAGATACTTCTGCAGATGCACCTACACTCTGGAAAAACCCATCTGAGTTATATGGTCTGATACCGGAAAATCTCAAGCAATGGATCGCTCTTGCCAAGGAACTTGATCCACAAAATCCTCGGACTCAAAAAGGGATTGCTGTCTTAGAGCAGCTTTTAGGAATTCTCAATCGGGGAGAGATTCTACAGCCAGAAACGGCACTCCTATCGAACTATCCAAACCCATTCAATCCAGAAACGTGGATACCGTATCAGTTAGAGAAGGCGACAGAGGTAAACATTTCTATTCATTCTTCAGATGGGCAACTTATTCGGGAGTTGGCGTTTGGAGATTTGCCAGCAGGTATATATCACAGCAAATCGAGATCGGCATATTGGGATGGTCGGAATGCGTTAGGCGAGTCTGTAGCGAGCGGCGTATATTTTTACACGCTGACCGCTGGTGACTTTATTGCTACTGGCAAAATGCTTATCCGAAAGTAAGGTGGGTTAAGCTGAGACCGTTCAGTTAGCGGTTTTCAACATTTTTCGTTGCTTGATAACTCAGATAACTTTTTAGAGTTTCCGTTAGTCTAACTAAAGTGTTAAAAAACCAGTTGACATTCCGAACTAGGAACTTGAGATGTCTAATAACCGTCCGAACATCTTGTTAATTATTACCGACCAACAACGTGGCGACTGTCTGGGTTTGGATCCGGACGGTCCTGATTGCTTGCAGACACCAAATCTGGATTGGATCGGTCGCACGGGCACGCATTTTCGCCGCGGGTATGCCGAATGTCCGAGTTGTATTCCAGCGCGGCGCAGTCTGATGACCGGCACAGCACCAGCAGCCAACGGTGGTGTCGGATTCAAAGGCGCACAGTGGAATCCACCGCACACCTTAGCAGGTGAATTGTCCGCTGCCGGTTACCAAACCGAGATGATCGGCAAACTACATCTGGCTCCACCACGTAAGCGGTACGGTTTCGATCATATGCACCTGGCTGATGCCACTCGTGGTAACAACAACGATTACGTCGAGTGGTTGCAGCAGTACCATGGTCGGAACGACGTTGATCCAGGTATGGCACACGGTGTCTCTGCCAACGGCTGGGTCGGTCGCCCGCATCATCTCCCCGAAGAGCAGATGCACACTTTCTGGTGTATTGACCGCGCCCTCAATTTTCTGCGAAAACGTGACCCGGCTGCGCCGTTCTTTCTCAATATCTCTTTCATAGATCCGCATCCACCGCTAACACCACCAGCCCATTACTACCAACGCTACATTCAGCGGGATTTGCCGCCACCTGTAATTGGTGACTGGGCACCCGAATTTAAGGAACCCCAAAAAGGGCTGAATCCAAACGCTTGGGAAATCTGCCTCGACGACTACGATATGCAATGTGCTCGTGCCGCCTATTATGGGATGATCAATTTCATCGACGATCAGATCGGTCGCCTGATCCAAGTCATGGGGGGTCTGAACGACTGTCTGGTCATTTTTACTTCCGACCACGGTGAGATGCTCGGCGATCATAACCTGTATCGTAAAACTTGGCCCTACGAAGCCTCAGCACGAGTACCTTTTCTAATGCGGGCACCAGCGCAATGGGGTTTCCCAAAAGAATCCGTCTGTCAAAGCCCTGTCGGTTTGCAAGACATCATGCCCACTATTCTGGACGCAGCTGGCGTTGAGATTCCCAGTACTTGCACTGGTAAAAGCCTATTGCCAATTATGAACGGAGATACTGATCGGGTGCGAGATTGTCTTCACGGTGAGCACTCCGGTTGTTACGAATACAATCATGGCAACCACTATGTAACCGACGGACACCATAAGTACATCTGGTATTCCCAAACCGGTAGAGAACATCTATTTAATCTGCAAGACGACCCACACGAAACACACGACCTCACAAGCCTGAGCGAGGCTGAAACGCTCCTAACACCTTGGCGAAATCGCTTGATTGAGTTCCTCCGCGACCGTCCAGAAGGCTTTACGGATGGCACAAACCTCATCACTGGACAAACACATGATGCTTTACTGCCAAACTATCAAGCCGATGCCACTTACCCATATTTGTGATAATACCCATTAAGATGATAAGCGTGTCCCGGTGTTTTGCTGGCGTAGAAATGGAACGCGGTTGGCAAACGCAATTTCTTAATCGCTCCAAGGATCCTCATGCCTAACGAAAATCTGCATGTATCCAGAGTTCGCTTGCTTCTTTGCGTGCGGCAAGCCAATTGGAAAGTGCGTGCCGTTTTTTGGCTTGGATCAATGTTTGTTGATGCCGGGCTTTTTCAGCCGGATCCGTTTGGAATGTTTCAACATCGGGTTCTTGGCGTTCAACGAGTTGGATAATATAGACTGCATTGCTGCCTTTGAAAGGACCATCAATGTCATTGACCTTCATCTGAAATGCTGCAAACATAGTTTCCGCTGATTCCCCCATACCAGCGATGTAATGACTGGTTGGACTCAATGAGAACAGATTGCTCTCTCCTACGGAGAGTCGATCTGCTGCTAAACCTTCAGGTGCTTTATACTTTTCGAGCAATGCATCCAGAGATGTACTGTCAGCCCGCTGGTTGAAGAGGTTTTGTGCATCCGTAAACGCGCGTTCTTTCGCTTTTTCTCTTTGTAGCCCATCAATCTTACCTGTCTTTGCCCCTGCAATAACCTCTCCTTTTATTTCTTCAAAAGGTGGGATAGCAGCAGGCTTCTTTTCAAGAACAGTGGCAACTAAATAGGCTTCTACTACCTCCTGTCTGCCTGATCTCTTCATCTCAACAACCTTTATCACATTGACTTCCATGTCAAAGAACTCTTCGGTTAAACCTTGGTACCGCCATGGTGCTCCTATTTGGGGAATATTTCCGACATCCCGACTAAAGAGTCCAGTTTCTAAGACAGCGAGGGAGAGGTCCTTATACCTTTCAAGCGTCAGTGCAGCGTCATACCCCTCAATTTCGATTTCATATAAGAGATCAGAGGCGACTTCTTTCGCCTTGTCAACGCCGCTCACTTGAATGAGTTTCTGTCGGATTTCATACTGGACATCGGCAAAAGACTGAATCTCCGGTGCTTTCCTCTCCTCCAATTTGATAATATGATATCCGAATCGCGTTTCGACTAAGCCACTGACCTCTCCCGGCTGTAAATCTTCAAAACAGGCTTTATCAAATGCGGGAACCATATATCCGCGTGAAAAATAGTCGCCCGGAGGCAGCTTCGGATTAGGCTGACTCTCTCTTAAGGCACCACCTTGTGGTGCAGAAGGACCTTCTGAATGCTTCTTCGCGAGTTCGGCGAAATCCGCGCCAGCAGCGAGTTCTGCGTTGACGGTCTTGAGCAATTCCTCTGCCGCAGTTTTGGTTTCCGCCTTCTGTTCGTCAGTTGCGTCGTCTGGAAACTTTTTCAAAATATGGCGTGCTTTGACGGCTTCCAGGGTCGTAAACTCCTGCTGATTCTCGTCATAATAATTCTTAACCTCTTCGTCCGAAACCAGTGCTGCAGGATTGACTCTAATAAACTTGACATTTACCTGCTCTTCCACTTTATAACTATCCCGATTCTTCTCAAAATAGGCTTTCGCTTCTGCATCGTCAACTTCAATGATTGAGAGGTAGTCGTCGTACTTAAATTCGATATATTTGACTTTCGCCTTATCAGCTTCAAGCTGATATGCCTGTTCAACTTCTGTATCGGTTACCAATTCCAGCGCGTGGATGCTATCCTGAATCGCACGAGTACTGAGTTGCTGACGTATATTTTCGGTGTAGAGATCTGCTACACCAAACTGTTGGTACTGATTATACTGCTCGACTCGACCTGCGTCACTTTGAATGTAACGTTTTACCTCAGCGTCTCCGATATGTAGGCTTCCGAATATAGTCTGATTGACCCAACGTTCAATTATATCTTTTTGTATCTGTTCCCTGTTCGGTGCACCGCCGAATCTCTGGTTCCGCCTTTGAGATTCCATAGCATCAGCAACGGCATTTTCAAACGTCCCGCGCTTGACTTCTGTGTTATTGATTCTGAGAACGACTTCTCCTTCCGGATCGTCACCGCCGCCGCGTGTGTTGGTGTAAAGGAAGACTGTTCCGACCAAAAACACGATGGCGATCACCCACATAAAGAGTTGCGCAATAAATTTTTCGCGTAGAAAGATAATCATATTTTACAAGTATCTCCTAAAGGTAATACATGGAACGAATTTGGTCTATTCTGAGACCGAATTCGGTTTCTGTTAACAGAGCTCCACGTTATAAAGAGGTGTTAATATTATACGCCTAAACCGTACAAATGTCAAATTATAGAACCCACCTCTGAGACGCAGCACTTGCATAAAACGATAAAAATTTGCTAATTTTTGCAATATATTATATACTTAATAATAGGCAAACATCAAAAGCATCGCTTGCAAGCCTTCATCAAAACACAGCAAGATACATGATCCAAATTCAGAATGTAACAGATTTCAGTCTGAAATATACCTTAGAATCGGGCCAATCGTTTCGATGGAACCGGATAGACAACGCCTACTATGGTGTCGTAGAGGGACGCATCCTTAAAATATCCCAAGCAGGAACAACCTTGTGTGTTGAGAGTTCTGCCAACGAAGATGAGATTCACTTCGTGTCATTTCTCCGCCATTATCTTGACATTGCGCGAGATGTACCGAAGATCCTCGCTGAAGTTGACAACGATGCCTATATGCATCGGGCACTTGAGAAACTCTGGGGAATGCGCATTCTGAATCAAGCACTTTGGGAGACGGTGGCATCGTTCATTTTATCGCAGAACAACAACGTCCCTCGGATTCGGGGGATCATTCGTCGGTTGTCTGAACGTTTTGGTGAGCATTTGACGCTTGCGGGGTATGTGGACTATAGTTTTCCCAACGCGGATGCACTTGCCAGAGCAACCGAGGACGAACTGCTTGCATGTGGTACGGGCTACCGAGCAAACTATCTCCGAAACACCGCTCAAGCCGTCGTTAGTGGTGAACTTTCGCTTATATTGGTAAAGCAGATGTCGTATCCTGAGGCGAAACAGGCATTAATGCGTCAAGAGGGCATCGGTGAAAAAGTCGCTGATTGCATTTGTCTATTTTCGCTTGGACATCTCACGGCACTACCGATTGATGTCTGGATAAAGCGGATCTTTGAGACACTCTATCTTCGACGGCGTGCCACACATCGTGAAATACGCCAGTTCGCTCACAACTACTTCGGAGCTGGTGTCGGGTACGCACAACAATATCTGTTTCACTACGTCCATGAATGTTCAAATTGGGCAGATGCCGAGCATTTGTCACTTATTGAATTAAAGTGAGTTCTATCACTGTAACAGGGAATTGCAAATTCACTACAGAACCAACACAGATAACCTAAACTGTCAGAATTATAGATAGGACTTACGCACTTTTCCATGATAACGAACGTCCGACGCTGCAGGCGGGGTTTGAAACCCCGCCTGCGAGGGGCTAAACTGTCATCTTAAGAATTACAGACGTTTAGAACTACAAAAGATTTAATCTGACTTCTAAGGTGGAAACAACATATAATTCAGTCATGTTGACGCATTGATCAAAACAGTTAATGTGATAGGATAAATTGTTTGACTTATAGTAACTTCGGTTAAAAATTGTAAAATGACCTTGGAGGAGACCACAATATGTCTGAATCATTTGAACAAAGTATTGTATCACTTTTGGAAGAACATGTTGAACTCGCAATTTCGACTGTCCAGCAGTTGAGAGCGGAAAAACTTGAACTGGAGGCTGAAATTGCGCGCCTCAACAGTGATGTGCTACAACGCGATACAAAAATTCAAGAACTCGAAACGCGTAATAGCGAACTTGAAGAGGAACTCGACTTAGAACGGTTAGCCACGACTCAAGAACGCTCTGAAGTTAAAGAGAGACTTGAAGGTTTGATGTCTGTTCTTGCTGCATCAAATGAGACAGAGGAACCAGATACAGGTGATGAGATCGATTTCGCGGCACAAGACGATGAGTTAGACGAAACATCACCATCGTCTGTAGCTGACTCGGGACACCCTGAGTAAACCAAATATAATTAACACCTTGCGTGTCTTAGTCCTTTCTCATTCTTATATTATGAAGCCGTACCGGCGTAAATTCGCGCTTATTGCGGAACGTCCAGATGTCACACTGCGGGTGATCACACCAACGCGTTGGTATGAAAGTTTTCAAGATATTGTCTTTGAACCCGAACCAGACACGCCGTGTGAAGAATTTCCATGCCCGGTCCGATTCTCCGGTTACGGTAGCCGTTTCTACTATCGCCGTGGCGTGAAACCCCATTTTCGGGATTTCCAACCGGATATTATCCACTTAGAGGAAGAGGCGTGGAGCCTTAATGCACTACAAACCGTTCGCTTGAAACGGAAGTATTGTCCGGACAGCCGTTTTATTTTTCGTACTTCATTGAGCATACCAACTAAGCAGCGGTTCGGCGTATTGCCCGTATGGATTGAACGCAGCGTTTTTCGAGAAACAAATAGGGCTTTTCCACTCAGCGCGAACGCTGGCAAAATTCTGACCGAACGAGGCTACACAGGAAACCAGACACCATTCCCGAATGGTGTTGATACGCGTCATTTCTATAAAACGGATGTCAGCGAACTGCGAGACTCACTGGAACTGAGCGACTGTTTTGTGGTTGGTTATGTCGGTAGGCTGCTTCAGATGAAGGGGATAGATACAC
Organism: Candidatus Poribacteria bacterium; assembly: GCA_003635255.1. Taxonomy (GTDB): domain Bacteria; phylum Poribacteria; class WGA-4E; order WGA-4E; family WGA-3G; genus WGA-3G. The sequence goes on from PYJC01000006.1 coordinate 9,129, forward strand.
TTCTTGAAGCTATAGCATCCCTTGTAAACCACGATACTACACGCACTTATAAACTTTTAATTCTCGGACAAGGCGAAAATAAACAAGATTTTGAAAAAAATGCTGAAATCCTCGGTATCTCTGAACACATTGTGTGGATCGATGCAGTGCCGCCGGAAGAGGTAGCTGCTTATATTAATTGCATGGACGCACTCGTCCTGCCTTCTCGGACAACAGCGGGGTGGGTAGAATTCTTTGGCAGGGTACTTATAGAGGGAATGGCGTGTGAAGTGCCAGTCATCGGTTCAGATTCTGGCGAAATCCCACACGTAATTAACGATGCTGGACTCGTCTTTCCTGAAGCCGATTCGGAGGCTTTGGCGGAACGGATCCATCAGATCGCACATGATGCACGCCTCCGAGAGGATCTGATTGCGCGTGGACTTGATCGTATCAAGAACTATACGTGGGAGACTATTGCGGAGCAGACGTATCAGGTATATCAGGAATTGCTTGAGGCGGATTTGTAACAAAAAGATGCCCCCGACTGGACTCGAACCAGCATGCCAATTAAGGCACAGGCCCTCAACCTGCTATGTATACCAAATTCCATCACAGGGGCATTGTGTGATTAATTATACTTCATTTACATAGCGATGTCAAATTTTTTAGACTTTTTTTAGAGATTGCCAGCAGTCAAGTACACGACCGTTTCGGATAGCAACATGAACACCCCCACATCGGAAAATCTTGAACAACAACTATCGGATACACTCGCAGGTGAGGTGCGTTTTGATCTGTATTCTAAAGCACTTTATAGCACAGATGCAAGCCTCTATCAGATACAACCGATAGGTGTTGTAATTCCGAAAGATAGCCAAGATGTTGTCAAGACAGTGCAAATTGCGTCAGAACATAACGTCCCAATTCTTCCACGCGGTGGTGGTACAAGCCTTGCTGGACAGAGTGTCGGTAAGGCAATCGTGTTGGATATGTCCAAATACATGAACGCGCTGCTTGAAGTAAACGTCGCTGAACGTTGGGCACGCGTGCAGCCCGGTATCGTCTTGGACGAGTTGAACCATAAGTTAAAGCCACACGGTTTAATGTATGCCCCTGATGTTGCCACGAGCAGTCGCGCGAACGTCGGTGGCACTATCGGAAATAACTCTGCAGGTTCGCATTCGCTCATTTACGGTAAAACCATTGACCATGTCATGTCGCTTGATTTAGTGCTTTCCAACGCTGACGAAATCACCGTAGCCCCCATTTCACTCAAAGAATTAAAAATAAAAAAACAAGGAGATACATTAGAGGCAAACATCTATCGCGAACTTTGTCGTATCTGTGAGGACAACGAAGCAGAAATTCGTAAACGTTACCCGCGTATTTTGCGCCGTGTTGCCGGTTACAATCTCGATGAGTTTGTTACAAACGCTGGTTCAAAAGAAGTTACACCGTACCGTCGCGATGGATGCGACGAAAATTATCCGTTTAGCCTGACGAAAATCCTCGTCGGTTCCGAAGGAACACTCGCAACGACTGTTGAAGCGACAGTGAACCTTGTCCCGATTCCCGAATTAACGGCTTTGTGTGTTGTTCACTTTGAATCCCTCGTCGCTTCAATGGAGGCGATGCAACCGATCTTAGCATGTAATCCAACCGCTGTAGAACTTATAGACAAAACGATCCTTGATATGGCGCGAGGTTCATTAGAATTTTCACGGCTTACTACCTTCATACAAGGCGAACCTGCTGCGCTCCTTGCTGTTGAATTCTACGGTGAAACACACGCAGAACTGGAATCACTGTTGAATAGGTTGGAAAAGACATTAAAAAGTACAGGGTTCGGTTATGCGTTCGTACGCTGTTTCACCACTGAAGAGAAATCGCGCGTCTGGGAAACCCGAAAAGCCGGACTCGGCTTGCTGATGGGTATGAAAGGCGATGCCAAACCGGTCGGTTTTGTCGAAGATGCCGCAGTGCCAATAGAGAACCTACCAGAATATGTCCGTCGATTTGATGAAATCGTCACGGCACACGACACCACCGCCGCCTACTATGCCCATGCAAGCGTCGGGCTACTTCACAACCGTCCTATCGTCAACCTCAAATCCGAAACTGATATTCAAAAAATGCACGACATCGCTGGCGAGGTCCGGGATCTGCTCATGGAATTAGACGGCGCAATGAGTGGGGAACATGGCGACGGACTTGTTCGAAGTGAGTGGATAGAGAGCATGTTCGGTCCGCAGATATATCAGGCACTTACTGAGGTAAAAAAAGCGTTTGACCCAGATGGCATTATGAACCCGGGTAAAATTGTTGACGCGCCACCGATGACAGAAAATCTCCGTTTCGGTGCAGACTACAATACGATCAAAATTGACACGTATTTCGACTTCTCGAATCAAGACGGATTCGGTAGAGCCATCGAGATGTGCAATGGTGTCGGGGCATGCAGAAAGACTTTGACTGGCACCATGTGTCCCTCTTTTATCGGGACACGCGAAGAAGAGCACTCAACGCGTGGGCGCGCGAACGCACTTCGCTCCATTATTTCAGGGGCACTACCACATACGGAACTTACGAGCGAACGCCTCCAAGAAGTTCTGGATTTATGTCTCGGATGCAAAGCCTGCAAAGCGGAGTGTCCTTCTAATGTGGACATGGCGAAGATTAAATACGAAGTCCTTGCACACTATCACAAAGCAAACGGCCTACCGGTACATCGAAGGTTGTTCGGCGAAATCGGTGCACTCGCGCCCCTCGGTTCGATGTTTTCACCGCTCTCTAACTGGACAGTTAACAACAGACTCTCGAAATGGATCGCTGAGAAACTCATCGGTGTTGACAGACGACGCGATATGCCTACCTTTGTGCGTCCTACTTATGAACAGTGGCTCCGAAAGCGGCACTCCCGACGGACCTCCGATAAAAAGGTCGTCCTCTTTTCCGATACCTTCATGAACTATAGCGAACCTTCTATCGGTAAGGCTGCAGTAGAATTGCTGGAAGCGTGTGGATTTGAAGTGTTACTACCTAAGAAGCGGTGTTGCGGTCGTCCGCTCATCTCAGAAGGAATGCTCGACCGGGCGGTTGAGAATGCGCTCTACAATATTAACGCACTTCGGGATTATGCCGACGCAGGGATTCCAATTATCGGATGCGAACCGAGCTGTACCTCTGCAATCACCGATGATTACGTTGAACTGATCGGCACACGAGACGCGAAACGTGTTGCCCAGGGAACCTGCTCGTTTGAAGAATTTTTTATACAACTCATGGAAAACGGTGAATTGCCATTAGAATTCTCAGGGAAACAGCGGGACATATTGCTGCACGGACACTGTCATCAGCGGGCACTTGTCGGTATCCAGCCGACTGTGAAGATGTTAAGTCTACCAGCAGGACACAACGTCACAGTAATTGATTCGAGTTGCTGTGGCATGGCTGGCGCGTTCGGGTATGAGAAGATACACTACGATCTCTCTATGAAGATTGGCGAGTTACGGCTTTTTGATGCTGTCCGTGAAAAACCACCGGACAGTTTCACGCTGAGTGCCGCAGGTTTTTCTTGCCGGCACCAACTTGAACACGGGACGGGTGTGCAGCCGAAGCATCCGATTGAAGTGTTATGTGAGGCAATGATGTAAGAGTAGGGGTTACGTACCGGAGGAAGAGATATGCCTAAAATTTATCAACCGCTCGACGATTTTAAGGTCGTCGAATTGCCAGAAAAACAGTTACCTTTTTGGAAAATTGCGGGTCCCGGGGCTATCTTGGTCGGTTTATCCATCGGTGCGGGTGAGAGTGTGATCTGGCCGCGTATCGCCGCGGAATATGGCGGAAGCATGATTTGGGCAGCTGTCCTCGGCGTATTCCTCCAACTTTGGATTAACTTTGAAGTAGGACGCTGGACGATCGCGACCGGTGAAACAGTCTATACCGGTTATAGTCGTATCTGGCGAGGTTTCGCACCTTTGTTCATCCTACTCACTGTAGTTGGTTGGATAGCACCGGGATGGGCACGAACTTCGGGACTAGCACTCAAAGCACTCATACTTGGACCCGCGGGTTGGGGTTCCGACACCTTCTGGACAATAGTGACGTTCGCAGCGGTCGCGCTGATTCTCTTCGGACCGAAGATGATTTATCAGTCCGTCGAACGAACAGTTGAGTTACTCGTTGCTATCGTAACAATTGGATTGATTCTGGTTGCTATGGCTGTCGGTTCAATGGATACATGGAAAGAACTCGGTTCTGGATTGATAAACGTCGGTTATAAGGACCCAGGTATGTCCGTGAAACAGTTGTTTATCGCTTTAGTTTTCGCGGGGGCTGGTGGCACAGCAAACCTTTTTTATTCTTTCTATTTACGTGATAAAAACATCGGTATGGGAGCACAGTTACCGGGGTTACAGAACCCGCTTCGCGGTAGGACTGAGAAAGTACCTGCGACAGGGTTTCTCTTTGAAGCGACAGAGGAAAATCGAAAACGTTTCACTGCGTGGTGGCAATATGTAAAAAAGGACCAGATGTTATTCTTTTGGGCACTCAACACGCTTACAATTCTGCTCTTTATTTTCGGAGCACTTGCGGTTTTACACCCGAAAGGGATTGTCCCTGAATCCGGTAAACTCATTTATGACGAGGCACAGATATTAGGTGAAATCTGGGGTGTGGCGGGACAGAAGATTTTCTTATTGGTCGGTGTCGCCACGCTTTTCGGAACACAACTTGCCTTGGTTGATGGCGTATCACGCTCCATTTCTGATATTATTTATACCAACTTCCGAGGCGCGCAAAATCGGGATTTGAGTTGGTGGTATCTCCTCATCGCGGGTATCTGGATCGTCGGTGGATGTGTAATCACTTTCGTGATGGAGCAGTTAAACGTCAGTGAATTAGGATTTCTCTTTAATGCGGCGTACATGGGCGGTTTCGCTATGGCGATTTATGTCCCGCTGACACTTTACATGAACTACCGCTTTTTACCTGACTTCGCAAAACCGAAACGGCTCTCTACTGTCATGATGCTGATTGCTTCATGTGTCTATATCGGGTTTGCAATTTCAAGTATTGTCTGGGAAATCAAACAATTAATTGGAGGTTAACATGGATTTGAAGGCGCGAAAATCCTTTTTTGAACAGGAAGGTTATCTGATTGTTGAAGATCTGCTGTCGGCGGAAGAGATTGAGGCATGCCAAGCAGAGATTCACAGGCTGCATCAGTTCGCTGCGGGGCAGGAGCCCGATGAAGAAAAAGAGCGAGCAGAAGTCGCACGTCGTCATGTACAACGCGAACCGTTTGCAAAAGACGAAACGCAAGGAAACAATCTGCCAGTGCTACGGAAAGCCGAAAATACACGGCAGTATTCCGAAGTATTTCGGAACCTCGCCCAGCATCCGAAACTCATCGCGGTTGTCCAAGAACTTACTGGATCCGATGATCTATTGCTTTTTAGAAGCACGCTGATGTTCAAACCTGCGTTCCACGGTTCCTCACATGGATTACATCAAGATTCGGCATATTGGCCGATGGAGCCGCCGAACCTTGTTACCGTGAGCATTGCGCTCAACGACGCGACACCGGAGAACGGTTGTTTCAAAGTAATTCCGAAAAGCCATCTGTGGGGCATGCAGTCTTGGGGACACATTGCACGCGAACAGGGTGAGCAACTCACCGATCGGAAAGAGGTTGCAGAACAACAGACGGACATGCCACTTTCGGCAGGAAGTGCTCTGTTCTTCCACAGCTTGATGGTGCACGGTTCCGGCCCGAATACTACACCGACACCTCGGAATACAGCATTATATGCCTACTTCTCGCCGCAAGTCAGATATGTCCCGAAAGACGGGAAACCCGGTGAAAAAACATTTCCTGTCGTTGCTGGCCTCGGTGGTCAAACGGAACTGACACTCGTTGCCCAGACTGATGGTAGATCTTAACCCAAGTTGCCATTTGTAAATCCATAGAATTTCCGACTGAAATCAGATTTGAGTTGCGTTAAAAATTGAATTTGAGTATAATTCGTCACGCTACGACATAATAACAAATAAAAACATACTTTTATTCATTATGTCTTAATATAACCCAAGTTACTAAGGCATTCACAACATTCTGGATTTTAGGGATCTGAACTATGAACGAGACTACCAAAACCCCTTCGGAAGAAAAAGAGGGTCCCATGCCTGTCGTTAGAAAGCCAGACATCGGGAAAATAGAGTTAGTTACGCCCAAGCCGCTTGTTACGTATGATGACCAAGCAGCCAAGCCCCGCAAAAAGGGCTTTGGGAAATCGGGACGGCAGACGACCCCATCTCGCGAACAGCTCGTCCAGTTACTTCTGGAAAATATTGAGGCGTTTTCGGACTCCGAAGCACAATTACTCAGTACAATTTTTGAGCTGCAAACACTGACAGCACAGGAAGTGATGTTGCCATTATCAGAAGCAGCCGTGCTGATAGTCGGGGCATCGTCCTCTGAAGTTCTCACACTCTGTCGCGCTTCCAACTATCATTACATCCCTGTTTATAACGCGCGCGTTGACCAATTGCTCGGAGTCGTTGATGCAATGGAGGTACTTGCAAGCGAGCACCACGACAACGATTTATCGTCATTCGTGAGGGATGTGAATTATGTACCTGCCTTGAAATCTGCTACGGATTTATTGGCTGACCTGCGGCAATCTGAGATACCGATCGCCATTGTGGTTAACGAGCACGGCAGTTGCGTCGGGATCGTAGAGTTGATAGATATTTTAGAGAGGCTTATCGGCAAGGTCGCGGCGAATCGCAAACGGACGCCACCTCACATCGAAAAACTCGGAGCAAGCGACTGGCGTATTGATGCACGCATGTTAATCGCTGATGCTAATAAAGTCTTAGATATCCGAATCCCCACAGATCAGTGTGATACGATTGGTGGCTTTATCCTGATGTTGCTCGGACACTTACCACAAAAAGGTGAGAAAGTTGTGTATGAAGACGTCGAATTTAATATAGAGGCAGCTTTCAAGTACGGGATCTCTCAAATTCGGGCTACGAAAAAAACGTAAAAAAGGTTAAGTGAGTCAATTGAAACGTCCGCGTCGTCACATTTTCAAGAGAACCCGCGTCCGAATGTTGATCGTGTGGTATCTCATCCTGCTTGGTGCCATCATCATCCTCATCTGGAAAATGCCAGCGATCGTTTCGCGCTTGTAAACGGTTGGTTCTTGTTGGGTGAATTAGGCAGCTATCAGTCTCCAATTCTTGTAAGTAAACGCTGATGTTTTGCATCAGTTTTATTTGAAAGGAGAATTTGTTGAATGTATACACTCATTATCATGTCATCTGATAAAAATTCTATCCGCCAGCACGCGATCGGTCGAGGACATCTATTGCTGCTATCCTGCGTTATCCTGGGTCTATTGTTTGCGGCAGTTGGCGGCTTCACCTATGGTCTCTCCGAAAAACGGCAGAGAGTCAATACTGAAAACGAATTACAGACGCGCATGGACAAAGAAATTCAAGAATTAACGCAAGCAAAACGCCAAGTTGAATCGGAACTTGCTGCCGTTAATGAGGAGATGAACGACATTCGGCAGATAGCAGAAAAGATCCGGGAGGCTTTAGGGATCCTCGGGCAAGGCGGCGAACCCAATATGACTTCGTCCCCCGGAGAATCCGATCCTCAACAGACGGATATATCAGCGTTCACGGATGCCGCCCCTGATCCCCACGAGCAGCAGGAGTTGACACCCAGTATCCTGAAAGAGGAGTTGCAGGCTCTCTATAACTATATCAACGCATATCAAAAACAGCTTTCAGGATATCCTTTGATCCTCCCCGTGAAACTCCAACAGGAAAACGGGGAGCAATACGCTTTTTGGTATTCTTCGCACTTCGGATGGCGGAACCACCCGTTAACGAAAAACCGTGAATTTCACCAAGGGTTGGATATTAAAACCCGCGCCGGCGTTCCTGTGATCGCTGCTGCCGATGGCAGAGTTGTACAGATTGGAAAGAAGGGCTATTTGGGAAATACAATTGAGATTATCCATGAAGCATCCGGGTATAAAACTTTGTACGCGCATCTGCAAGGCTATGCTGAAGATATCAAAGTTAATCAAGAAGTCGTACGTGGTCAGATTATTGGCTACGTCGGAAATACTGGCCGTAGCACGGGGGCTCATCTCCACTACGGCATTTATGATACGGGAAAAGAAAAGTGGATAAACCCGACCCAGTTTATCTTTCATCAAGAACCACCGCTCTCACCCTAACTGCTTATGAATCACGGTTAACTGAATATTAGTGAACCTATGACAAAAGGAGTATCAAAAAATGTCCGACTTTAAGCCTCTGGCGATAATATTATGCCTTTTAGCACTACCAGTGCTCTCACTCGCGCAAGATGAACTCATCATTATCTCCCCACACCCAGAGGGCATTGAAACAGAATTTGGCAAAAATTTCGAGAAATGGTACGAAGCACAAACAGGTAGAACCGTCAAAACCGATTGGCGAGATGTCGGTGGCACCTCTTCAAACTATCGGTTTATTGAATCGGAATTTAAACGCGTGCCAGATGGTATCGGTATTGATATCTTCTTTGGTGGTGGCACTGACAACTACCTCCGCCTTTCAAATATGGGATGGTTGCACGCTTATCAGCTTCCTGGAACACAACTTGAGCAGATGACGCAATCGTTCCAAGGGATTCCGCTCTATGATACTGAATATCAGTGGTATGGTGCAGCGTTATCAAGTTTCGGTATCATGTACAATGAAGAACTTCGTGAACTGTTGAAACTCCCGAAAGCCGCGGCATGGGAAGATCTGGGGAATTTGGAATTGCTCGGTAGAATTGGTGCAGCAGATCCGAGAGAGAGCGGTTCCGCACACATGGTATATGAGATCATTCTTCAAACCCTCGGATGGAATGAAGGGTTTGCGCTTTTGACGAAACTTGGCGGTAATGTTCGCGGTTTCTCCGCAGGTGCCAACGCCATTCCGACAGATGTCGTCGCGGGGCAAGTCATTTACGGACTCGCAATTGACTTCTACGCGTACGGTCAAATTGCAGTCGTTGGAGCAGACAAAATTAAATACGTAGTACCCGCTGATGGCGCGGTGGTCACTGCTGATCCGATTGCGATCCTCAAAGGGGCTCCGAATTTACCAGTCGCTGAAAAGTTTCTTGAATTCGTTCTATCGGAAGATGCGCAGAAACTTTGGATGCTCCGTGATACCGATCCAGAGGGTCCCAAATGGAAAGGTGGCTTGAACCGTGCAAGCGTCCTTCCAGCACTCTACGATAAACTGGGAGAAAGATGTATCGTCCCGAACCCGTTTGCTATGGAAGGTACGCCTTTTCAGTACGACTCAGACAAAGGCAGTATCCGATGGGATGTCCTCAACGAGCTCTTCGGGGTTCTAATTATCAATTCACATAAGGATCTCGTCAACGCGTGGAAGGCAATTCAGAAGTGTAAAGACCCCGCAAAACGCGACGCAGCGATTGCAGTTTTAACGAAGATGCCGATAACCGAAGCAGAGACAATGGAACTCGCAAAGGATGCTTGGAAAAATCCAACAGTCCGCAATGAAAAAATTAAGGAATGGGGACAATTCGCTAAAGAAAAGTTCAGAGAGGCAAGGAATCTAGCAAGATAATCTCGTCTATAATACTGAACTTGATAGAGTAGAATAAGTTTAATTCTTAAGCATCTTGAGAATGTGCTTTGCCAAAGGATCTTTCAGTTCTCTATGGCGAGGAACCGGTTGAGAAACGCGCGTGTTTGGATTCTGATACCAATCATGTTTCGCACCGTGGCGTATGAGTACACACCCCATTTTCTTTAATTTACGAATCACGTCCCGTCTTTTCATGCGATTTGCAGTTCGGCAATTTTTCGGACACACGGAATAGCACCGCTCGTAAGCTCGGTATAAATGTCAAGAAGATTTTCCTCTAAGACCTCTATTGTTTCGCCTTGTGTCCAATAATCAGGATATTCTTCAAGGTATCCTAGAAACATGTCCTCATCTTGCCAGTAAATGTATTTTTGTGTCTTCATAGATAGTAATAATCCTAGATTCTGCGAACACCTATTTTCCGCTCAAATTCAAACTATAGAGAGTGCGCCAAGCCAAATTAATAGAATTATGCGCAAGTTCTAACAATTATACTGATCAACTTGGCATAAGTCAAGATTAATTGAAGTTACAATCGCCATGAGGCTTCAAAACCTCATACAAAAACATCTACCAAATATCATTTTGGCTAAACATCTGGAACAGTCTCAAACGCTCCATTCTTGACAAGGCTTGTAACAGCTCGCTCATTCACACCCTCTACCCGCATTTGGAAATCTTCTAACGACGCGAACACGCCACCAGATTCTCTCGCCACTAAAATCTTATCTATCACCGCATCTGCCATCCCTTCAGCAGCGACAAACCCAGAACGGATGGCATTGCCTTCCACCGTGTAGCCTTTCTCACTACTATTCACATCCAGCGGAAGCAGATTGATTTCTACATCCAGAAAATCGGCAAGTTTCTCACATTCCTCTCGGTAACGGGTAATTTTCGTTGAATCGTTTGCCTCCCCGGTCATCATTGCTGCCATGAATTCGTGCGGATAGTGGGCTTTCAGGTATGCCATACGGTACGCTAACATCGAGTAAGTGACAGTGTGTGACTTGTTAAAAGCATAACCGCCGACAGATTCAAGCCAGTCAAATACTGTTTCAGCCTCGTCTTTGCCGAAATTCTTTTTGATTGCGCCTTCAACAAATTTTTCATGCTGTTCTTTGAGCAGTATTCGGTCCTTTTTGCCCATTGCGCTGCGCAATATATCCGCCTCAGCGAGCGTAAAGCCAGCCACATCGTGTGCGATTTGCATTACCTGTTCTTGATAAATGCATACACCGTACGTGCTTTTGAGTACACTTTCAAGCGACGGGTGTATATATTCTATGGGTTGTAGTCCATTCTTTCGATCTATGTACCGTTGCATGTCCCCATTTTCTATCGGACCTGGACGATAGAGTGCAGGAATAGCGGAGAACACCTCAAAGTTATCGGGTTTGAGTTGGGTAACAACGTGATACATACCAGAAGAGCCTTCTAACTGGAACAAACCATCAATGAGTCCATTGCGGACCAATGAATAGGTCTCTGTGTCGTCAAATGGAATCTCCTCTAACTGGATCTCAACCCCGTGGTTCGCCTTAATCATTTGAAGGCAGTCATGTACCTCACTAAGACTCCGTAAACCGAGGGAATCAAATTTGACGATACCGACATCCTCAACGATTCTCCCCTCAAACTGCGTCGCAACTTGATCGTGTCTATCTTTGAACAGCGGAACGTAGTTTGTCAACGGACCGTCTGAGACAACAATTGCAGAGGCGTGACAGGAAACGTGTCGTTTCATACCCTCCACCGCCTTACTCATCTCAATCAATTCCCGATTCTCAGGAAGCTCAGCGAGTGTCTGAAATTCGGGGACCCGTTCCAAAACCTCATCGAGTGTAATTCCGGGAAAGGGTGGAATCAATTCTGTCAATTTTTCGACTTTTTCGAGCGGCACCTCAAGTGCGCGTCCGACATCTTTGATCGCAGCCTTCGCACCCAAAGTAGCAAAAGTAGCAACCTTGCCGACAGAATCCGCACCATATTTTTTTGTCAAATACGCAATTACAGATTCACGGGCGCGGTCGGCGAAATCAATATCAATATCGGGTGGCGCGAGACGTTCAAGGTTTAGGAACCGCTCAAACAGACAACCGTGATCCATCGGATTGAAACCAATCACATCAAGTGCATACAACACCAGACTGCTGGCGGCTGAACCGCGTGCCGAAAGTGGGTATCCCTGTTTGTGCACATAGTTGACGTAATCTTCGACAATCAAGAAATAGTTAGCGTATCCTGACTGTTTGATTATATCCAGTTCATAATCCATCCGCTGTTGGATCGGTTCGGAGAGTTCACCATATTTTTTTCCTAAGCCTTGGTAACACAGTTCCCTCAGATAACTGTCGTGTGTGTGCCCTTCCGGGACTTCATACTTCGGCATTGAGTCTTGTCGATAGTCGAGTCTCAGGTTGCAACGGTTCGCAATTTCAAGTGTGTTGGTAATGGCTTCCGGTGGATAATCCCTTAGTACCTCTCGCATTTCGTCAACGTTTTTAAAGTAGAAGTGGTTGTCAAACCGGGGACGTTCTTGGTCATTGACAGTCTTTTTCGTCTGAATACAGAGAAGCACGTCGTGCATCCCGTGGTCGGATTTGTGGAGATAGTGGCAATCGTTTGTACCGACGAGTGGGAGATTGAACGCTTTCGCCAACTGCACCATCACCGGGTATGCCTCAAGTTCCTTATCGATATAGTGGTTTTGTATTTCAACGTAGAGGTTGTGTTTCCCCATTATTTCCATGAGGGTTTTGAAGTTTTGAATCGCTTCGTCGCGCCGATCTGCACAGAGGAGTTGTGGCACTTGTGCTTGGATACACCCCGTCAACGCGATGATCCCTTCACGGTATTCGCGCAGGATCTCCATATCAATGCGAGGCTTGCGATTGAATCCCTCGGTATATCCGAGTGATACCAATTCCAAGAGATTCTGATAACCGGTTGCGTCCTCGGCGAGCAGCGTGAGGTGATACGGCCCCTCCTGATCCTGCTCACGTGTCTGCCGGCTATCGGGTGCGACATACACCTCACAACCGACAATAGGGTTGATCCCTGCCTCTGTCGCCTTGTTGTAAAGTTCCCACGCACCGAACATGTTGCCGTGATCGGTGAGTGCGACAGCAGGAACGCTATTTTCAACCGCCCAATCCACCATATCTGGAATACGACACGCGCCGTCGAGCATGCTATATTCGCTATGGTTATGTAGATGCACAAATTCGGAACCGGTTTTGGAAGGAATATAAGTACCCCCTTCAGGAGCGGTACCATCCCGCCGGGTGGAGAGTGGCGTGGTAGGTTCACTTTGTGTCTCAATCCCCGTTGCAAGGATCGTAGTATCAACCCTGTCTTGATCAGGATCCTCGTCCCTATAGACCAACCCAAAAATAATCTGTGCTTCAGGTGCAGCATCTCTGATTACGTCCATCGCCTCACTCAATTCATTCATCATGAAGTCCGACGGAGCACTAACATTGACAATCAACCCAGGCGCGTCGCTCATTTTCCGCCCGCCTAAGAGCGGAGAGGAAACAGCGTTTTCTGCAGCGATCCGTGCCCGATTTTCACCGCTTGCCCGTCCCGTGCCCATCAACACCGTGCCAGCATCCTGCATAATACTCGCTACATCGGCAAAGTCGACGTTAATTCCGCCTGACTCCACAATAATATCGGCGACACTCTTAACGCCGAGTAGCACCGTCTCATCACTCATACGGAGTGCTTCGCTCGGTGAAGGTTCCACATCAACAGTATCGAGGAGTCTTTGATTCGGCACGACAATAATGGCATCTGCATTCTCTTGGAGTCCATAGAGTCCGTATTCTGCTTGTTCGGCACGGCGTTGCCCCTCAGAATCAAACGGACGTGTCACAACCCCTATTGTTAAAGCTTCGTGTTCTTGAGCAAGCGCAGCAATCAAGGGTGCAGCACCTGTCCCTGTTCCACCGCCCATACCAGCAGTAACGAAAACAAGGCGTGCGTCTGCAACGGCGGCATTGAGCCTTTCCAAATCTTCTTCAGCCGCCCTCCTACCTATTTCTGGATTCGCATCTGCATCAAATCCTTGTGTAGTTTCAGCACCGATTTGTATCTGTGTCGCTCCCTCACACGTACGAAGTGCTTCTAAATCCGTATTCACAGCGTAAAATTCCACGCCTTCCAAACCAGATGCAATCATCCATTTGATAACGTTGCCACCCGCGTCGCCGACACCGAAGATCTTAATTAAGTCTTGTGCCGGCTTGGATGTCTGTTTTTCATGCGCCATAGTTGTTCCCCTCTTAATTTCTTCAACACCAAACTCTTTGCGCAAAAGCCCCCGAATTTGGCTGAGCCTCGTCTTGACGGTACCAACCGCTAAGCCGAGTTCCTCTGCAATTTCTGTGACAGTCCACAGCTCTAAATAGTACAGCACAGCGACAGCGCGTACCCGCTCCGGCAGTTGATGCACCGCTTCCGTTACAGCCGTGCGAAGTTCCGTCTCTCGAAACCGGGCAAGCACATCCCGATCAATCGTCTCAGCGAGTTTCTCGGCACTCTGAAGGATTTCACCTCCGGCATGCGACTTGGTGGCGTAGTACCTTCTGCAAGTCGTCCAGGCTATCTTTCGGAGCCAGGCACCGAAACTGCTGACTTCGCGTAAGCCGCCGATGTTTTCCCAGACTGCGATCCAAACGTCTTGAAAAATCTCTTCGGCATCGCGAGTTTGGCGAGAGTAAAAAACAACGAGCTGCCAAATTCGGGAACTATGGCGGGCTGCGAGTTGCGCGAATGCCGCCTCATCGCCGTCCTGCACGCGCTGAATGAGCTCTTCGTCTGTCAGGTCTGTGTAAATTGATGAATCATATCGCATAGACAAATTCCCAATAAGATTTAGTTATAAAGAGGGGAATTTTTGGGGAAAGGGTTTAAAAAAACACAAATAGCCGGTTTTTTATGCTATCGCCGTCGTGATGCCATGTCAAAACCGACCGCTGCGACAAGCACCACGCCTTTAATAATATCCTGCCATGAGGCATCCATATTTGCCATGCTCATGCCGTTGTTGAGACTCTCCATGACGAACGCGCCTAAAACTGCACCGAAGATGCTTCCGCGGCCACCCATTAGACTGGCACCACCGATAACACACGCGGCGATAGCGTCTAACTCCAGCAAGCGTCCTGCCTCTGGGCTGGCACTCCCGACACGTGCTGTCATGACCACACCCGCGATTGCCATCAACGCACCCATTGTTGCAAACACACGCAATGTAATGCTGCGGACGTTGACCCCAGAAAGGTACGCCGCCTCCGCATTGCCGCCGACTGCGTAGACGTAACGTCCGAAACGCGTGTGGTTCGCAATGAAATGAAATACGAACGCCAACCCGAACAAAATGCACACCGGAAAAGGGACACCTTTATGCGTATTCATCACGGTGACGAACGCTACAATTAGTGCCGATACACCGATGATCTTGAATAAAAGCATGAATAGAGACGACTGTTCCGGGTTTCCGTACTGCAGCCGCGCGGCGCGCTGTCGGTAGAAACGGTATCCGCTGACACCAACTCCAACAACCATAAGTCCCCATCCGAATGTCGGCGAGAGGTAAGCGTTGCCGATCGCCTTAAGCCAATTGTCTGGGAGTAGGATGGTCTCACCTTTCGTAAAGGCTAACATCAAGCCACGATACGCTAAAAATCCACCCAGTGTGACGATAAATGCTGGAATGCGTTGATACGCCACAAGGTAACCTTGCATCAACCCCATCAGGATACCGATACAGATAACAGCGAGGAGTGTCACGATAATCGGTTGTCCCCACCACACGTGCACAATTGCTGCAATCGCACCGAGCAATCCGGCTCCGTAACCGACAGATAGATCAATGTTAGCAGAAACAATGACAAGGGTCATGCCGACAGCGAGAATCGCTGTGACGGCGGCTTGGCGGGAGAGATTGGATAGATTCCGAGTGCTGAGGAAGGTGCCGCTGGTGAGCAGTGTGAAAATCACCCAAACACAGACGAGCGCAAGCACCATCGCATACATACGGAGATTAAGATGTCTCATTATGAAAAGAATTTTATTTTTGTTCGGGTGGTCGTTTAATCCATCTTTCAAAGGCATCAATATTCTGAAAAAACGAACGCGTAAAAGCAAATTCGCCAGGAGTTAAGATAGCACAACGCAACAGTCCTTCTCGAGGACCGTAAACTTCCAGCTGCTCAAGCCAGATTTTATGAAATACATCCCTATCCGTTATAGCCATAGGACTCGGCACCACTGCCATCTTCATCACTGTCGTTATTTCGGAAACGGAGGGTTTCGATGGGTACGTATCCATTAACGGACTGACTAAGTGCTCCTCGATGAAGGGTTTCATTTCTTCTGAGTCGGCGGTAATATGCGGTTCGTCCACGATCAGTTCACGGAATTGAAAATAGAAATCTGTGCAGATTTGGATTTGCTCATCTGTTGCCTCTGGCGGAAGAATCTCTTTAAGCGCGAACGTGGCAGCTGATTTCTGTTCAGTGGTGGGAACTGCGGCAAGATACGTCGGATAATCTTTATGAACTGTGCCGACCTGCTCCTCCAGATAAGTCAAATACGCTTGGCTCGATAAAACAGTATCCAAACTCTCTTTTTCGTGAAGGAGTTCGGTGAGGAGTTTTTCTCGATTTTCTGTGAGAGGTTTTTCTGCCAATTCCACCAAAGACACTTCTCGTTCCTTAAGCTGCGTTGTCATACCCTTCACGAATCCTACCATCTCAAAGGTAGCCCCTATCGCACAACCGAAAAACGTCGTCAGCGGAAGACAACAAAGCAGTAAACAAAAGATGGAAGTCGTTTTGAGTAATCTGGACATTGCGACCGATAACCGGTTATTTCGTTCCATGATGATTCTCCGAGAAGTAGAAAACAGAGTCTCGCGTTAACATGCAAAAAGTTTTTGGAAATTTTTCGTTGTTACCTCACCGATTGCCTTTATAGAGGCACCACGGAGGGTCGTAATCTTTTCTGCTACAGCACGGACGTACGCCGGTTCGTTCCGCTTGCCACGCCGAAATTGCGGTGCGAGCCATGGGCAATCTGTCTCTATTAAGAGCCGATCTTCTGGAACCTCTCGCGCCACGGCTTGGATATCTTTGGCATTCGGATAAGTCACAATTCCACCGATGCCAATATGGAATCCGATCGCGAGGCTCCGCTGCATCAACTCGACATCACCAGTGAAGCAGTGCAGCACCCCTCGAACTCTCCCTTGCCGCGCCTCTAAGATAGGCAGAATATCCACATAGGCATCACGATTGTGGATAATAATAGGCATCCGCATCTCTTCAGCGAGGTCCAACTGCTGTTCAAACGCAACTTTCTGAACGGACCTCGGTGAGAGGTTCCGGTAGTAGTCTAACCCCATCTCGCCGAGTGCGATCACCTTTGGATGTGCAGCGAGTTCACGAAAGGTCTTTAGTACATCGGAGGTCAAATCCTTTGCATCATGCGGATGCATCCCGACAGTGGCATAGATGTGCGAATGTTTTTCCGCAAGTTCTACCGCGCCGAGACTGGTCTCCATATCAAACCCGATGACCAATATATTGGAGACCGCGGCTTCGTGTGCGCGTTTCAGCACGGCATCGCGATCACGATTGAATTGTGAGAGTTGGATATGTGCGTGTGAGTCAATAAACATTTCGACCCCTAATCCCAGTAGGTGCGGTTTGGAACCGCACCGGATTTGAAGGACAGGTGCTATCACATCAAAGGTGTTCGGATAACGGTCTCAAGCGTATGTGCGCGGGGTGGTTGCGTCACGAGAAACAGAATCAGGTCCGCGACATCCTCTGGGAGTGTCAGATGCTCAATCACATCGTCCGGATGGTTATCGCGGCGCATCTTGGTATCAACGGGTCCCGGACAGACAACCGAGGCTTTCACACCGTGTGGCCTTCCCTCATTGTTCGTCGTTTCAGTAAAACCGATCACGGCGAATTTGGAAGCACAATACGCCCCACCGTTGACGTGTCCAAATTTACCGGAGACCGAGGAGACGTTAACGATATGTCCATATTTCTGATCGCACATGTGGCTGAAGACCGCTTGTGTACCGAGAAACACGCCTTTGAGATTGACCGCCATTGTCAAATCCCAGTCCTCTTCCCGGATCTTCGGGATCGGGTTGTGGATCGCCACGCCTGCGTTGTTAACGAGGATGTCCACCTTGCCAAAGGTGTCAAGCGTCCGAGCAACCATGGCATCGACATCGGTTTTCAACTGAATGTCGGTTGTGATAGCGAGTGCGCGTCTGCCGAGTTGTGTCACCTCTTCGGCAACAGCGGCAATTTCGGTGTCAGTCCGTGCGGCAAGAACGATGTCTGCGCCTTCTCTGGCAAATGCGAGAGCGGTTGAGCGACCAATGCCGCGCCCGCCACCTGTAATAATAGCGATACGGTTTTCAAGTTTCACGAGTCCTCCTTAAAGATCGCGAGCACAACTCGCTCCTACCAAGATCGCGAGCACAACTCGCTCCTACCAAGATCGCGAGCACAACTCGCTCCTACAGCGTATTACTGAATTTGATATGCCGCGAGTTTTTGTTTATTGAACAGAATACCGTGTCCTGGACGGTCAGGCGGTGAAAAGTGACCATTCTCAAGCGTCAATGTGTCGTCAAGTACCGGGTCAAGCGAAGGGATATATTCCACAAAAAGCGAATGCGGCACCGCAGCAGAAAGATGCACATGTAAATCCATCAGGAAATGTGGGGAAACCGAGAGTCCAAAACATTCCGCTGTATGAGCAACCTTCATCCATTCAGAGATACCGCCGACACGAACAGCATCTGGTTGTAGAATGTCCGCTGCGCCTTGTGCGATGTACTCTTTAAAGACATATTTATTGTAAATCGTCTCGCCAATGGCGATGGGTATCGTAGTTTTCTCACGCAAATCCACGTGGCTATCGACGTCATCCGCCTCAATGGGTTCCTCAAACCAGAAGAGACCCGCCTCTTCAACCCGACATGCGAGTTGAATGGCTTCGCGCGCGTTCCACTTCATATTCGCATCAATCATGAGGTACGGTTCTTGCCCAATCGCTTTCCTGACAGCGAAGATTCGCGCCACATCCTCGTGGAGGCTGTCGCGTCCGACTTTAATCTTGATACCTTTGAAGCCTTGCTCCACAAATTCCACGGATTGCCTGACGAGTTCGTCCTCGGAGAGGTGAAGCCAACCGCCATCTGTATTGTAGACCGGAACAGCGGCTCTCGCACCGCCAAGGATTTGGTAAAGTGGTAACTCGGCGCGCTTTGCCATGAGATCCCAGAGTGCGATGTCTACCGCCGCCATGCCTAAACCGATGATACCGCCTCTGCCGACCCAGTGTGTGTCCATCCACATCCGATTCCAAATCCGATCAATATTGGCGGCATCCTCCTCAAGAAGAATAGGCGTGAGATAGGCATCCATAATCTGTTTGATCGCTTCCCCACCTTTGCCGATCGTGTAGGAAAATCCAGTGCCTATGACACCGTCTGCATCTTCAATCTCAATGAAAGGGAACTCCATAGAGACGAAGGTTTGGATGGCATCAACGCGTTCAACTTGCGGCGGGATGTCGTAAAGAGATGTGCGAACTGCTTTAATTTTCATTGGAATTTGCCTACTGCTTTAAGTTCTCAATCATCGCCAATAACTTTTCGATACAGATACGCGAGGCTTCTTCACCGGCTTCAGAGAACGCTTGTCCTGCCGGACGGTTTAGGATAGCGTCGTCAATTTTGAGTGAGGGTCGCCAGTGGGTTTCAAGGCAGAGATGTCCCTCGTACCCATCATCAATCAAGGCTTGCAGCTGCCCGTGCCAGTCGATAATCCCGTCACCGACAGGAACAGATTCTATTTCTCCAGTATCGGGGTTCGGTCCGGCATCCTTGAGATGTGCGTGAATCATCGTCGGTTTCATGCGATTGTAGGCATCAGGGTAGGGGGTCTCACCACCTTTTGCATGCGCTTCATTGGCAGGGTCCCAGATACCACGGATATTCGCGGAATCAATCTGCTCAATAAATTCCGCTGTGAGTTTTGCAGTCCGGAGTGAGGTGGTAGATTCGTTCTCCATGCCGAGCACGATGCCTTCACCATCAATCATCCGACGCGGTTCATCGTAAGCAGCGATAATTTCGTCCCAACGTTCCTCCGTTTCTCCAGTGTCCCAAAAGACGAAGGTGCGGATAAGGTTCGTATCAAACGCCTTTGCCGTTCGGATGCACCCTTCCAGTATACCGAGATGCTCTTTCCGTTCCGCAGCGTTGTCCATATCGCACTTAAAAAATGGGGACGCAACCCCGATAATCTCAATGTCCGTGTCATCAAGCAGACGTTTCATTTCATCGATGTCTGATTCGGTGAGTTCATGCGGGAGTTTATCCCAGACAGATCGAATTTCAATGGAATGTAGGTTGAATTCCTTGACAAAATTAACAACGGTGGCAAAGTCTTGTGAGACTTCGTCGCCGATAACGCCGAGTTTAAACATAATTACAAGTCTCCTTTGAAACTTTTGCGATATATTAACATAGCACGGTGTTAATAGCAAGCAGGATTTTGTTCGCTTCCGTAGGCAACAATTAGTGTGTAGGTAACACGACAAGTCATATACATTCAACACCCACGAAAAATAGGGCAGATACAGAATTATTTCTTGACTGTTTTTGCTAAATTTGTTATGATTTCGGTATTAATATGTAATACGCTGCAACGCGGTTGAGAGGTTTCCGTCAGTTCCAGCACCATCATTCAAACAAAACTCTCTTCCGAAATATAAGATGGTTAAAATGTTGAAGTTCGCTTAGGCTTAATACAAACTACCGACTTTGCCTGAGCAGGACACCTTAATCTATAAGAGGGAACAACTTTCACATTTTAGTGTCGAGAGCAAATCAGCCATATAAGGAGGAGTAGACAGATGAAAGTCAGATTGGTGTGGATTGGGATAGTCGTTCTATTTATTGCGGGTATGTTAACCCCTGCAAGTTATGCTGTGTTAGACCCTGACACTGTCGTAGGTATATGGAAATTTGATGAGGGTAACGGGAATACCGCAAAAGATGCTTCCGGAAACGGGAACGACGGTACACTCATGAGTAAACCCAAGTGGGTCGATGGTAAATTTGGCAAGGCTCTTGAGTTTGATGGCACAAACTTTGTGGACATGGGAAATGATGAATCACTTCAGTTCCACGGAGATGTGACAATTATTTTTTGGGTTAGACCTGAAAGCGTAGCTTCCGGTCGCCAAAACATAGTTTGTAAATCATACGGCGGCGAAGGCTGCTTGACACAGGAAACAGATGGCCGGTTGAGTTTCTATTGGGGTGATTGTGGTAACAATTGCCAACCGTATGTGGAGGTTAGGAGACCCGTCGCTGGGACCTTCGTAGATGACGAATGGATTCACGTCGCTGAAACGCGGAACGTCTCAAAACGCGAGTACAAGATGTACAAAAACGGTGAGGTTACAGCCGAAGATAAATGGCAGAAATGTGGTGCTCACCCCTGTGGCGACTCCACTCCGAGTAATCTCAATTTACTCATCGGTTCTGGTTATGCCGGTAAATATAGGGGTATTATTGACGATATAGGTATTTTTAATGTGGTGCTAAGTGAGGATGAAATTCAGAGTATCATGGATGATGGATTGGACGCGGCTTTCGCCGTTTCTCCGACCGACAAACTCACCACTACATGGGCAACTCTAAAGAAATAGAGAATCGATCCAAAAAGGCAAGAACATATCGTTCTTGCCTTTTTTAATTTATTAGGACTTAACAAATGCCAAAAGTCAACGCGATTTGCAACCTTTTCGTTCCTATAGTGTGTTACACAAGAAACACCGAAAACTAACACGGTTTCAGTAACCTACTGATTCATATTCAGTAACATCAAAATGCACCGATTTCGGACGAATTGCACATCCGAACTTTGGAGGATATCATGCATCAACAGAATTGGATAGTAGCAGTATTAAGTGCCCTGATAATGATCGGTATTTCCAGTACCACGGCTTTTACGGAAACGTCGCAGCCCATAATTCCGATGGAACAAGAAGTCACACAAGGAGCATTACGCGTTGAGATGGACGAAGAGATTGTCGAATGTCCGTTAAAACACACCGATGTAAAGGCGAACATTACAGGTTTCATCGCACGCGTCACTGTAACCCAAACTTTTCACAACCCCTACGACGAAAAAATTGAAGCCGTCTACGTCTTTCCACTGCCACATACCGCAGCGATAGATGACATGACGATGACCGTTGGTGACCGTCGGATTGTCGGATTGATCAAACGCCGCGCTGAGGCACAAGCCATCTACCAAGAAGCGATCCAGCAGGGAAAAACAGCAAGTTTGTTGGAACAGGAACGTCCGAATATCTTCACACAATCGGTTGGCAATATCCAGCCGAACGATGAGGTCCGTATCGAAATTTCTTATGTCGATGTACTCGATTACGATATGGGTACTTACGAATTCCACTTCCCGATGGTAGTAGGTCCGCGATATATTCCCGGCACCCCAACTTCCAAAACACCTGAACTGCCAAATGAATTAAAAGGGAAAGTTGGCGAATCCGAGGCACCTTTGGATGGCCCCCCAGACGGTGCTGATCCATCAGGGACGGGCGTATCTCCAGACACAAACCGTGTGCCGGATGCATCGCGTATTACACCGCCGGTGCTTAAGCCCGGTTACCGTACAGCACACGACATCAGTCTCGCGGTATCGCTGAATGCTGGTGTGCCGATTCAGGATATCCAGATTACCAATCACACGGCAGAGGTTGAGCGTGCTGGCGCGGCAGGTGCGACCGCAGTGCTTTCACCCGCTGATTCGATACCGAACAAAGATTTTGTGATGAAATACGCCGTTACTGGTAAAAAGCCGGAGATGGCGGTTTTAGCACACGCCAAGGAACCCGAGCAAGGCTATTTTATGCTCATGATCCAGCCTAAACTTGATACTGAACTTGCCGAAGCACCACCCCGCGAAATTGTCTTCCTCGTTGACATCTCTGGTTCAATGCATGGGCAGCCGACCCAAAAAGTGAAAGAGACGATGCACCATTTCCTACGAAGCACTAAACCGAGCGACACTCTACAGGTCATCACCTTCGCAAATTGGGCAGATAAACTCTTTAAAAAATCGGTGCCAGCAACGCAGATGAACATTGAACATGCCCTTAACTTCACACAACAGGTTCGGGGCGGCGGTGGAACGGAGATGTTGAAAGCCATTAAGTTAGTACTCAACGAACCCGTCGATCCAGAACGGGTCCGCATTGTCGTTATGCTCACCGATGGCTACATCGGTAACGAAGCGGAAATCATCGCTGAAGTTGACAAACGGGCAGGAGATCAGATCCGTTTTTGGACTATCGGCATCGGTTCATCACCGAACCGCTATCTGATTGACGGTGTCGCAAAACACGGCGGAGGAATGGCAAAGGTGTTAGAACTCAACACCGACCCCGGACCCCTTGTCGCGGAGATTGCCGACCGCATCCATCGCGCACAACTCGCCAAAATCCAGATTGATTGGAACGGACTCTCTGTCTATGAGACCCACCCGCGGCGAATTCCTGAACTCTGGGCAGGCCGTCCCGTCATCATGTTTGGACGCTATGCGGCAGGCGGTAGTAAGAAAATTGAACTCTCTGGCAGCGCAGAGGGGAAACCGCTGAAATATAAGTTACATGTGACGCTGCCCGACACGCAACCGACACACGACGTTTTGTCAAAAGCGTGGGCGCGTAAGAAAATCGAAGATATCTCTGCACAGTTACATGCCGCTGATGTACCGGAAATTATTGAGGAAATCACGAACATTGCGCTCGCTCATCGGTTGATGACCCAATACACGAGTTTCGTCGCTGTAGATGAGAATGACATGCAACCGATAGATCAAGAGGTGAAAACACCTCGACAGGTTGTGGTGCCTGTTCCATTG
Organism: Candidatus Poribacteria bacterium; assembly: GCA_003635255.1. Classification (GTDB taxonomy): domain Bacteria; phylum Poribacteria; class WGA-4E; order WGA-4E; family WGA-3G; genus WGA-3G. The sequence continues at coordinate 32,795 of PYJC01000006.1, forward strand.
CCAGAAGGCACCGATTTCAGCGGATTCTACAACACTCGGCAAGCGAGCGTTGCCGCTTCCAGCATGCGGCGAATGGTAAGAGGTAGTGCCCCTATGACCCCTGCTGCTCCAACTGCAAAGCAGAGAGTTATCAATAGAGGTCCGGCTCTTGAGGCGTTGCAGGTAGATGCCAGCCCTCAAGCAACCGGAATACTCTCCGAAGTAGAAAGAAACCTTGGGGAACCGGAATTTCTAAGAGCGTCTTTAATCGTCCCGTCTTGGAAGCTTTTGGCAGGTGCGATCGATGGTAAAGTTGACAAAGAAGCCCTCACGACACTCCAAAAGGCTTGGGAAGATCCGACGCTCGAAACAGTTATCACAGGTGGAAACCAGTATATTGCTATGCGGTCAGCATGGTGTATTCGCACGACAGCCCAAGCAGTTCCAACCAACCTGGAACTCGCAGCCCTGTCCAAACGCGTTCTCTCAAAGGTAACCCAGATCAAATTGCTGGAGTCAATAGATAATTCCTTACAGGCTTATCTCAGCACATTGTATGCTGTACTCGCGCAGCAAGAAGAGACCCACAAAGATCTGGTGAAGTCGCTGTTGATGCGGGTGGATAAAGACGCGCATATCCATTTGAATACAGCGCATCTGATCACTGAAGGGTTGCTTAAACCGTCTGCACAGAACGATAAAGCACTACAAGCAGCACTCTCAACATACGATATTTACGGAGACGATTTTGTGCTTCTTACGTGCCTGCTCGCCAAAAGGCGCGGTGGACAGCTATGGCAAACTTTCCGTGAAGAGTTTCCATACATAGCAAGGCGAAATCGACTGAATGGACACATTGTGGTCACCATCAGTCGAATTGAGGCATCGCCGCGGAACATTCAGTTTTCAGCCAAACATTAAATGGATACGGTTGAACCATATCGAATCCATTGACGAGTCTTCAGTCAATAAGCTCCAGAGGGTGCGCAGATGTCGCCTCTTTGGGGCTTATAGTGAAGCCCATAAATAAGTGGACATCTTTGTAGCATAAACTTTTAGTTTGTGCCAGTCTGAATGCCTGTTATAGGTATTCAGACTGTTTGAGAGTGCTCAATTAATTACAGGTTTTACTATAAATCTTGTGGGATGACGGTTCTTCTACACAACATTGCCCTCCGAAGTTGAGATGACAGTCCGTATTTTGATTTTCCTTTATTGCTTTTTTTGGATGTGATACGATTTTGCAGAGACGTTTTGCTAAATCGAGTTGCACAGGTCAACGACCATTGAAATGCGTGTCGTTGACAATAATCCAAGGAGTTGCGACCATGAAAATCACAGGCTTTGAATATCGTACTGTCTCCATCCCTTTCCTTCCAGCAATACAAGAACATTCGGGTATGGAGTATCCGACGACTTTGGTCTGGGTACACACAGATGAAGGACTGACAGGGTTGGGTGAAAGCAATGCCCTGCACAGCGATATTACGGATCAAGCTGACAGCATCGCTGAAAGGTACGTCGGCAAAAACCTTTGGGATATCGACCTCTCATCCGAGTCATTTACCTTCCAATCTGCTTTTTATGATTTGGCGGGACAGGCGTTGGGGGTACCTGCCTATAAGTTAATCGGCGAGAAACACCGAGATAGCGTTGAACTCGCCTACTGGTCGCCACCGATGCCGCCGGAAGCAACAGCAGCAGAGGCAGAACGCGCTGCAGACCTCGGCTTTCGGGTGCATAAACTCAAAGCACGAAAGGCGAATATCGTCGAAACCGCACGTTTAATTAAAGAGGCGTGTGGGCCGGATTTCGGGATTCGTGTGGATCCTAACACAGAATTCGGAGACTTGGAGACCGGACTCCGGCTTGCCGAAGCACTGCTCCCTTATAACATTGAAGTCTACGAAGACCCGATCCGATTTGAGGATTTGTCTTGGTACCGTCAGATGCGGGAAAAGGTGGAGGTTCCAGTCGCTCGACATATAGGGGGACCCCAAGAGATCTTAGAGAATATCCGAGCAGACGCAGTGGATGCGGTCAACACGTTTGGGAATGTTGCGGGGCTTCGTAAGAGTGCCGCTGTTGCTGAAGCCGCGGGGTTGCCGATTTGGGTGCAGGTTTTCGCTTTCGGTTCATGTGTCGCCTCGACCTTCGCTGCACACATGGTGTGTACGATACCGAACTGTACAATGCCGATTGACGAACTTCCGCACATCCGTGTTGATGATCTCTCTGGTGGTAGCATGGACTTGTCTAACGGTGCTATCAACCTGACAGATGCACCCGGATTGGGTATCAGTCTTGATATGGATGCCGTTGAGCGGTATCGTATTCGTTAGGAACAAAAGACAAAAATTTACAAGGCAGGCATATTTTTTATGATGTCTACCGTTTTCAGACTGACAGTGATGACGCGGGCGATGAGGTCAATAATATACTGCGGTTGATCAGTACGGTTCGGGTCGTTCACAATCCCGCTCCGTTTGTCTGTCTTGACGCGATACTGATCCACGATCCACTCTAACGCAGATCGGTTGCCCAACCGATAGTCGGACGCTGCTGCAGGGATGCCATCGAGTGTGAGGAAGTCGTTGTATTTCAGCTGCGCCTTGTCTCTGGATAACTTCATCTTCTCAACGCGCCAGTCTATTGGCACTCCCGGCGTTTCGATGTGTTTCAGCTGGTCATATTTCGGAACCGATTCGTAGTTGATGTGGAGGTCTGCTAATTCCGCGCCTGCGTTGGCAAAACCCCAAAAATCTTCAGCAAACGGGATATGCGGGAGGTCTCGCTTGAGATTCGCCTGATACTTTTCGCAATAGTCGGGGTGGTGTAAGATACCGTAGTTATAGTGGAAGATGTCCCATTTGGTGATAGTCTCATCGCCGTAGTGGGTTCGGAATTCTGCCAACGCCCAATCGGTGATGTTCTCTTGACGGTTTGTGCCGTCTTCATTGTAGGTATAGAACGGAAAGCATTGGGTTTTCTCTAAGAAATCGAAGGACGGAATTATATCTACAACCAAGGCTTGAAACGGTTTTTTAATTCCGATTCCACTGACACAAATTACTCGATTTTCTGTTTCTGTATCAAGTGTAGGAAAAGTGATAGGAAACACAGACATTCGGTGGTTTAGCGTGCCGTCGAAACACAGATTCATTTTTGTGAACGGTCGACAAAGGGACATTCGAAGTTTCGATTCTGGAAATTCGGTAAGTCGTCCTTGCTGCAGTTTCAATTTTAATCCTGAACTCCACTTGATTTTGGTATCGTCATATTCGACAAAATCATCAACATCCCGCACGTTTTGTGGCATCCCCTTCCACTTGAGCACTTGGGCATTATAGAAATCACTGGTCAGCTTTACGTTCTGAATCAGGGTGTTCTCGTTAAAATTATAGAGCCATGCATCCCTGCTGGTTTGAAAACCTATTCCGAATGTGTCAAAAATCACATTGACCCCCACCGTTTTTCTCCTCTTTGCTATTTTACTCCCCATTGGAATAAAGGTATCAAACTCGGCGTGGAGTCCTTCCGTCAACCATGTATATCGGTTGTCAGGTGTTATCTGCTGCCAGTCAACGTTTTGGTAGTGCTCCTTTGAATTGAGATAGTGATACTTCTCATCTTTCCGCCAAAATTCATCAACACACGCGTAAAAGATTTTGGGAGGTTTCACGTCAGATTCTGAATCGGCACTACCAGCATTCTTTTTGATGAACAAGTTGATGCTCACACCAACCTGAATTCCGAAAACGTTGTGCGTTGTGCCTGATAGTTTCGGATTCTGACGGACATTCCCGCCCAAATCCAGAATGTAAATTGCGTCAAAATCCTGTGCAAGGTGCTTCCGCATCCCGTCAAACGCCGTCCCGTCCAGAAAACTATTATTTGTCACAAAAGCCACAACGCCTTCTTTTCCAATCCGTTTCGATGCCCAGAGAATCGCTTTCACGTATGGGTCCGAAAGCGCGTTTTTATTCGTCGCTTTTGAGTCCTGCGAATACGTTTCCCGCAGTAACGCGTCCATTACCTTATATTTTCGATTCTTGTTATTATCATTTTCATTGGTTTGATGGATATTATAAGGCGGATTGCCGATGACGACGAACATATCTGCCGCTTTTTGTCGCTCAACGCGTTCCGTGTTTTCCTGTGTGAAAAGTCTCGCCTGCCGTTCCTCAAGCAGCTCAAAGGTATCCGCAAGTGCGATCCCCTCAAAGGGTCGATACGTCTGCGTCCGCTGAAAGAATTCGTGTTCAACGTTCAGGCTCGCGATGTAGTAAGGCAGCAACAGGATCTCGTTGCAATGGAGTTCGTTCTGGTATTTCTCTGCCAACGTCGTCGCTCGGAGGTCCTGCATCAGCCGAACGATAAAGTTCCCTGTCCCGACAAACGGATCAATGATATGAACCCCAGTATCCGATAGCGATCGGTCAAACTCAGCTTCGAGGATATGCACAACGCTTTTCACCATGAAATCGACAATCGGTTGCGGTGTGTAGACGATGCCGTGTGTATCTGCCACCTCAACGGAGAACCCTTGAAAAAATTGTTCGTAGACGGTATTGAGGAACTGCTGTTTTTGGGAGAAGTCTTTGCAGAGCGTTGCGGCGTTCTCAATAGCAAGATAAAACGGATTCAGCGGTTTGAGAAACCCGTCGCGACTGAATGCGTTCTGGATGAGTACCTCAATGACGTTTTCAATCTCGCGGGCGATGATATTCCGGCGGGTGAAGTCGGGGTTATCGAAGACGGTGCGGAAGATGCGTTCTGTGAGGAGGTGTTGGATGAGCATCTCCTCAACGGCAGCGACAGAGAGATTCGGGTTGATTGCGGCGCGGCACTGTTGGTAGAAGTCCGTGAACGCCGTCACAAATTGCGGGTTCGTCTCGTGCTGTTCATCTATCAACTCAGCGAGTCTCTTGCCGAGTGCGGGGACCCTCTCCTTAAATTCAGCGACGGCGGCGTGCCAGTTTTCAAGCGCAGCGGGCGGCGCAGCGAAGAGGTATTGGAGTGCCGCAATCAGACGAGTCGGGTCGGTGATATCTATGTCAAAGACCTGCTCGCCGTTTTGATAGAGGATACCGCGCTGTGGGGTTTGGAAGAAAATGTTGTCAAATGGATAGCCTGCATCCCGTTTCTCCTGCACGGCTCTATGGAGATCGTCGTCCATATCCTTGGCTTCCCAATACGCGAACGGGATTCGGTATGCGTCAAGTATCACACCGTCGAGGACGATCCGGTTGCCCTTTGGGGTACGCATAGGATATTGAGAAACGAGGGTAGCATCCGCCTGCTTTGCGCACGCATCAAGTAAGAAGGCGAAAGGGTTACTGACCGCCCCTTCGTGTGTGATGTCGTGCTGTTCGTATTGTTGTAGCGTGGCGTAGTAGTCGCGGATCGCTTTGTGATTAGGCTTTAGGTTGAGTTGCGGCATGCGATGGAACCTCTTGTACAATGGGGATAAGATAACTCCGAATCGTACAGCCCTCAAGCGTGTCGGTTTCAACGCGGGGATCCGATTTCTGACGATAGTCGAATACGATATAATAGCCCTCCCGCTCGCCTTCTAAGGTCAGATACGCAGCGAGTGGCTGTTTCCCTGCTTCATAAGCCCGCTCGTTCCGCCACACCTTTGTCTCAATAATGTATTTCCGACCTTGATGCCCAATGATGATATCCGTTCTGCCGCGCCCCGTCGGTACCTCTAAGTGCATCGTCGCACGGACCATCCGGACAAATTCATCAAGATAAGCAAAAAGCAGATATTGCCCGACGAACTCCTGCGGTGTGTCGGGGACTTGGAGAACTCTGAACCCGGCACGGGCAATGAAATCCTTGAAGTTCTCAATGAGCGTATGCATCTGAAGCTGCCCAGTTTCTGTAATATACCCTGTAAAGTCGATGGGACCGTCTTCAGGGAGATACTCGTCCTCCAACCCGTTGATGAGCGGTTTAAAGGCTTGAATGATACAGTGGAGATAGATCGGGTTGAGAATTTGACACATCCCGTCTTCGCCCTGTTTAATAATGCCATAGGTAGCGAGCTCACTAATCACTTCGTTATGTAGGGTGAAATTGATATTGCTCTCATAAAAAGCGATCCGCATCAGTGTTCTCTCAAAACGTGGATCCCGCCGGACGTTTGTAATGAGATGCTCAATGTTCGTGTTTCGCTCTGTGAGGAGCCGCGCCTGTGCCGCTAAGAAGTGTTGCATCAGGATTGTCTCGGTTTTGGGGATGTCAAGTTCCTCAGTGAGAATCTGAGCGAACCTGTTGACGAGGAACGGCTGGCCGGCGGTCTGTTGATAGAGTTTCTCAACGACATCGGGTGCAAAAGGTTGGCCGACCTCTTCGGTATATTGCGCAAGGAGTTCTTGAACCTGGTCAAGCGTGAAGTTTGGGAGCGTGAATTCGTCTTGGATGTTGAACGGAGAGATGGAGCGGTCATAGTTGAGTTGTGTAATGCTTTTGACTCCGATAATCCCGACGCTGTAGGGACAACGTATCTCGCGCCCGGAGAGGTAGATACGGCGGAGTGTATTCAAAAAACCACTGAGGACAGTTTGTGGGATACCATCAAATTCATCAATGATTAAGACGACCCGCGGGGGTGAAGCTGCTGCGATTTCCTCGGCTACAAGCAGTGTCGGAAGTTTCTCAAAGAAACGCCGCATCGCTATATTGTCGGTGATACCTGGGTTTTCTAAGAGGTTTTCAAGCTGTGGAGCTGGCAGCTCTCCCCGCTCCTGAAGCGTTCGGTTGATTGCTTGCGGTAGTTCCTCAGCAAGAGTGGTGTAAAAGGCATCCGGGGCTAAGTTCGCATACTCTTGGAAATTGAGTTGTATGGGGAAATAGTCAGCGTCTTCTGCTTGAAGTGCGGGAGCCTCAAGGGCGGTGATCGCGTCTTGGAAGAAGGTTGTCTTACCGGTCTGCCGAGGTGCGAACAGCACGATGTACCGTCCGAGTTTGATGCGTTTGATGAAGTCGTCAAGTCTCTCGGTGCGTGCAACGACGTAGTTGTCTATGGTGTTCACAGGACCGTGGGTGCCGAAGTGTCTCATCTTCCTATTCCCGTTTTCCCTTTTTCTCAAAAGTATAGCAGGTTTGCGGTGGAGCGTCAAGGCTATTGTCTGAACCCATAACGAATTGGTTTGCAATGAAGGCAAAAAACGTGGTAAAATAGCATTAATCGTAGCGTTGCTTATGGAGGAGATATAATGATGAATCACGCAGAATTGCCACTCCCAGAACACCAGAGAAAAGAAATTCATCGGATTTTATCAGACGCTTCCGATAGCGTTGGTGGCGTAGATAACGATTCTATACTGCGAAGCCTCCAAGAACTCGCTACCGACGATGCGGACCTCCAAACCTGCTTTTCAGACATTGCGCTTCCGCTGCTGGCAGCTGCCCTGAATTCACCGAACCCTGAAGCCGCTTTAAACCGTTTCTCACGTTTTGCGCAGGTCGCATTTAATCGCAGAACACTTTATCAGCTGCTGCGAGATGCCCCATCTCTTATACGTACCGTCATCTTGGGTTTTGGTGCCTCTACATATCTCTCCGAAATCCTCATCCGCCAACCCGAATATTTTTATGACATCATTGACGCGAATGTGATCGGGACAATGAAGACCACCGAGACGATGTACCAAGAACTTGCAAAATCGCTCTCACACTTCAATTCAGTTGAGCAGAAACTCTGTATCCTTCGACGGTATAAACGCCGCGAGAC